>SBFT01000292.1 GCA_006227805.1 Paracoccaceae bacterium | reverse complement strand
GGCCGCGGTGCGCCGAACCCCGACCAGATCGACCGCTACATCGAGAACGGCGGCTTCTGGGTGGGCCATATCCCGGCCGAGGCGCTCTACTACAAGCCGTGGAACAAGGCCTACCAGGACTGGGCGGTGCAGATCGGCCTTTACGACGCGCCCCAGCATTACCTCTTCAACCTCTGGTGCGAACCCTTGCGCCGCTTCCAGCTGGCCGCCGAAGGCCACGGAGAGAGGCAGCCCCCCGACCATCTGCGCGACCGCATCAAGGCCGCCTTCGATCCCCTGCCGATCTGGTATGACACCGCGCCGGACAACCGCGCATCCGAATTCACCGTCACGGCCCTGACCCAGCGACCGATGGCGATGTATCACTCCTGGGGCACCCAGAACGCCTGGCTGCGCCAGATCCACGGTCGCAATCCGCTCTATGTGCCGACCCGGATCATGCGCGAGGCGGGGCTGGAAGACGGCGACTGGGCGCGCGTCACCTCGCCTCATGGAGAGATCACGGTGCCGGTCCAGGAAATGGCCGCGCTCAACGGCAATACCGTCTGGACGTGGAACGCCATCGGCAAACGCAAGGGCGCCTGGGCGCTTTCCGAGGACGCGCCCGAAGCGACGAAGGGGTTCCTCCTGAACCACCTGATCCACGAGCTGCTGCCCGAGAAGGGCGACGGGCTGCGCTGGTCGAATTCGGACCCGATCACCGGTCAGGCCGCCTGGTTCGACCTGAAGGTGCGGATCGAACGCGCCGAGGCCCCGGCGGAGGCACAACCCGCCTTCCCGCCGATCAAGTCGCCGGTGCCGAAGGCCCCGAAATCTCTCGCCTGGAAGAGCGGCAAATGACCGCCCCTGTCTTCCTCTCGCCCCAAATATCCCGGGGAGCGCGAGGGGCTGGCCCCTCGCTTCCGCAACCTGACCACAAGCGCGACACATGACCAGCCTGCCCGAACGGACCCAGAAGAAACTCGGCCTCGTGATCGACCTCGACACCTGCGTCGGCTGTCATGCCTGCGTGGTCTCCTGCAAGGGCTGGAACACCGAGAACTACGGCGCGCCGCTGTCCGACCAGGACCCCTATGGCGCCGATCCGACGGGAACCTTCCTCAACCGCGTGCACAGCTACGAGGTCCTGCCCAAACAGGGCCCCGCGCAGCTGATCCACTTCCCCAAGTCCTGCCTGCATTGCGAGGACGCGCCCTGCGTCACCGTCTGCCCCACGGGGGCCAGCTACAAGCGCGTGGAAGACGGCATCGTTCTGGTGAACGAGACCGACTGCATCGGCTGCGGCCTTTGTGCCTGGGCCTGCCCTTACGGCGCGCGCGAGATGGACGCGGCCGAGAAGGTCATGAAGAAATGCACGCTCTGCGTCGACCGCATCTACAACGAGAACCTGCCGCAGGAAGACCGCGTCCCGGCCTGCGTGCGCACCTGCCCCGCCGGGGCGCGCCACTTCGGCGACCTGGGCGATGCCGAGAGCGATGTCTCGCGGCTGGTCGCCGCGCGCGGCGGAATGGACCTGATGCCCGAACAGGGCACGAAACCCGTCAACAAGTATCTGCCGCCGCGCCCCAAGGACGGGCTCGACCGCGATATCGACGTGCTGGCGCCCTTCCTTGCGCCCGTCGCCGAGGACCCGAAGGGCTTTCTCGGCTGGCTGGACCGGGCGCTGGGCCGGATCGACGGCAAGCGGACGGGGGACGCCTGATGCATCCCGCGGCCTCGGTCATCCTCTTCAGCACGCTCTCGGGCCTGGGCTTCGGGCTCCTGGCCTTCCTGGGCCTGGGCCATCCGGCCTCGACCGGCTGGGTCGCCTTCGTGTTCTTCGCCATCGCCTATGCGCTGGCGGTGGGCGGGCTCATGGCCTCGACCTTCCACCTGGGCCATCCCGAACGCGCGCTGAAGGCCTTCAGCCAATGGCGTTCGAGCTGGCTGAGCCGCGAAGCCTGGGCGGCGGTCGCGGCCCTCGTGGTGATGGGCTTCTATGCGATCGGGCGCGTGTTCCTGGGCGCGGACTGGGCGATCCTGGGCTGGCTGGGGGCCACCCTGTCCCTGGTCACGGTGCTGACCACCTCGATGATCTACACTCAGCTCAAGACGGTGCCGCGCTGGAATTCCCCGCTGACGCCGGGGCTCTACCTGTCCTACGCTCTGGCAGGCGGCGCGCTTCTTGCCGGTCAGGTCGACTGGGCGCGCATCCTTCTCTGCGTCGCGGCCGCCGTCCAGCTGATCTGGTGGCGTCGCGGCGACGACGCGCTGGAACGCTCGGGCACGACGCTAGCCACCGCGACCGGTCTCGGGTCGATCGGCACGCCCCGCGCGTTCGAGCCGCCGCATACCGGGCCTAACTACCTGACCCGCGAGATGGTCTTCGTCGTCGGCCGCGCCCATGCGCGCCTACTTCGCCTGATCGCGGTGCTTCTGGCCTTCGGGGCGCCCCTGATCCTGCTGACGCTGCCCTTCAGCCATGTTCTTGCGGCGCTGGCGGTCCTGTCCCACCTGGCGGGGGTTCTGGTGTCGCGCTGGCTGTTCTTCGCCGAGGCGGAACATGTCGTGGGCCTCTATTACGGCCGCCGGTAACGCGCGGGAGACTGGCCATTTTCCGCGCATCCCTTGTCGTGTTATTGAATATCAATGCCCCGAGGCGCAGCTTGCGCAGGATCGAAGCGGCGGCGTGGCAGCGCGCCCGTCCAACAACAGAAAGCAGATATCGCATGAAGACCAGACCCTTTCCCCTTCTCGCCGCGTCGGTGGCCCTTGTGACCCTGGCCGCCTGCACCCAGCCGGGAGGGCTCAACGATCCCAACAACCCCAACCGCCAGCGGGACGCGGGCGTGCTGATCGGCGCGGGCGCGGGCGCGGTGCTGGGCCAGATCACCGGCGGCGATACCGAGGCGACGGTCGCCGGCGCCCTCCTGGGCGGGATCGCGGGCGGCGTGATCGGATCGAACCTCGACCGGCAGGAAGCCGACCTGCGCGCCCGGATCGGCGACGACCGCGTGCGGATCATGAACACCGGCGACCGCCTGGTCGTGACCATGCCGCAGGACCTGCTGTTCGCGACCGACAGCGCCACCCTGCGCCCCGACCTGCGGTCCGACCTGCGCGCGGTGGCGCAGAACCTGCAGGCCTATCCGAACTCGACCATCCAGGTGATCGGCCATACCGACAGCGACGGCGACGCGGGCTACAACCTCGACCTCTCGGACCGCCGCGCCAATGCCGTCGCGGTCGAGTTGCAGAACGGCGGCGTGCCCTTCGCGCGCATCCAGACGATCGGGCGCGGCGAAAGCCAGCCGGTCGCGTCGAACCTGACGCCGGAAGGCCGCGCGCTGAACCGCCGCGTCGAAATCGTGATCCTGCCGAACGCCTGATCTTTCCGCGGGGCGCGCACAGACATCTGTGCGCCCCTGCCGCTTGCGCAAGCGTGCCCGCGCCTTAGGTTGCATCCGGCAACCGAAAGGACACCGCACATGGGCACCCACACGCTTCTGGGGCTGTCGGGCGCGCTCCGCGCCGGATCGACCAACCGCAAGCTTCTGCGCGAGGCCGCACGCCTCTTCGACCCGGCCAGTTATT
>SBFT01000230.1 GCA_006227805.1 Paracoccaceae bacterium | reverse complement strand
GCCCAGAACCTCGCCGTAGACATAGGCGTTGTGCTCGCCAAGCGCGGGGCCCACATGGCGCACCTTGCCGGGCGTGTCCGACAGGCGCGGCGCCACGTTCTGCATGGTGATCGGGCCGAAATCGGGGTGATCGACCTTCACCAGCGCCTCGCGGGCCTTGAAGTGTTCGTCGGCCATCATGTCCTCGGCCTTGTAGATCAGACCGCAGGGCACGCCGTGTTCGTTCAGCAGCGCCTCCAGTTCGGCCAGCGGGATCGTCCTTGTCCAGTCGTTGATCAGGTCGTCCAGTTCCTGCTGATGGGCGCCGCGCGCGCCATGGGTGGCATAGCGCGCGTCCTCGGCCAGTTCGGGACGGCCCATCGCCTGCGCCAGGCGTCTGAAGACCGTATCCTGGTTGGCCGCGATCAGCAGAAGCTTGCCGTCCGCCGTGTCGAACACGTTCGAGGGCGAGACATTGGGCAGGATCGCGCCGGTGCGTTCGCGCACATAGCCCGCGACGTCGTATTCGGTGACAAGGCTCTCCATCATGTTCAGCACGGCCTCGTAGATCGCGCTGTCGACGATCTGGCCGCGCCCGGTGCGCTCGCGCGCATGGATCGCCATCAGCGCGCCCATGCAGGCATGAACCGCCGCCAGTTCGTCGCCGATGGAGATGCCCATGCGCGAGGGCTGGGTCGACGGATCGCCCACCACATAGCGCAGACCGCCCATCGCCTCGCCGATGGCGCCATAGCCCGCGCGCGACGAATAGGGCCCGGTCTGGCCGAAGCCCGTGACCCGGACCATCACCAGGCGCGGGTTGATCGCGGACAATTGCTCGTAGCCGAGGTTCCAGCGCTCCATCGTGCCGGGGCGGAAATTCTCGATCAGGATATCGGCGCCGCGCACCAGGTCGCGGACGATCTGCTGACCCGCCTCGGTGCGCAGGTCCAGCGTCACGGATTTCTTGTTGCGCGCCACGACCGGCCACCAGAGCGACTTGCCATGCGGCTTCTCCCGGCCCCACTGGCGCATCGGATCGCCGATGCCGGGCGCCTCGATCTTGATCACCTCGGCCCCGAAATCCGCCAGCAGCTGACCGCAGAACGGCCCCGCCAGCAATTGTCCCATCTCGATCACGCGCAGGTCCGTCAGAGGCCCCTGCCGATCCGAAGATCCCGCCATTCCCCGCCAAGCTCCCTTATTGACGTTATGCGAATCGTCCGTATTTGGTATACGAAATTAGGAGGGTGAGTGAGAATGGCCAGCGATTTTTTGGAAATCATCGAGGTCTCGCCACGCGACGGTATACAAAATGAACAGGTTCTTCTGAGCACCGGCCAGAAGCTGGACCTGATCGGCCGGGCGATCGCGGCAGGTCTGCGCCGTCTTGAAGTCACCAGTTTCGTGAACCCCGCGCGGGTGCCCCAGATGGCCGATGCCGATGCGGTCTGCGCTGGCCTGCCCGGAGGGGCCGCGCGCCATATCGGGCTGACGCTGAACGCGCGCGGGTTCCAGCGCGCGGTGGCCGCGGGCCTCGACGAGGCGAATTTCGTCGTCGTCGCCTCCGAGACCTTCAACCGGCGCAACCAGGGCGTGGGCACCTTCGACAGCATCGCGGCGCTGGCGGGCCTGAAGGCCGAGGCGCCGCACAGCATCGCGCTGGGCGTCACCATCGGGGCCGCCTTCGGCTGCCCGTTCGAGGGCGAGGTGCCCCTCGCGCGCCTGATGCAGGTGGTGGAAGGCGTGATGGCGCAGGCCCCGGCGGAACTGGCGCTGGCCGACACGATCGGCGTCGCCACCCCGCGCGACATCGCCGAACGCGTCGCGGCGGTGCGCGCGGCCTTTCCCGACGTGCCCCTTCGGCTGCACCTGCACAACACGCGCAACACCGGGATCGCCAATGCCTGGGCCGGGATCGAGGCGGGCGTGCGGCGCCTCGACGCGTCGCTGGGCGGCACCGGCGGCTGCCCCTTCGCGCCGCGCGCCACAGGCAACATCGCGACCGAGGACCTGGTCTACATGCTCGACCGCTCGGGGATCGGGACCGGGGTGGACCTCGACGCCGCGATCCGCGCGGCCGAGTGGCTCGAGGCGCAACTGGGCCACGGCGTGCCGGGCCAGGTGATGAAGGCGGGCGGCTTCCCTGCCCCGCGCGCCGCGTGATGGATGGCGGCGTCCGCCTCCAGGCCGCGGATCAGGCCTATCAGGCGATCCGGGCGCGGATCATGTCGGGCGATCTGCCGGGCGGATCGCGGCTGATCGAACAGGCGCTGGCGCGCGAATTGAACCTGTCGCGCACCCCGGTCCGGGCGGCGATCACGCGGCTGATCCATGAAGGCTTCGCGGAACGCGGCGAAGGCTATTCCACCCGCGTCGCCCATTTCCCCGAGGACGAACTCGACCAGATCTTCGAGATCCGCCGCCGCATGGAATGCTATGCCGCGCGCCGCGCCGCCGAACGCGCAAGTCCCGACCAGATCTGCGAACTCGATGCGCTGACCACCCGGATGGAGGCGCTGACGCCCCCCACCACGGACCGCGACTATACCGAGATCTCCGAGATCAACGCGAACTTCCACCGGATCATCGGCGAGGCGGCCGCCTCTCCCCGGCTGATGGCGGTCCTGCAGATGGCGGTCGACGTGGGCGTCGTGGCGCGGACCTATCGCAGCTATTCCAGGGCCGACCTGATCCGGTCCGCGCGCCATCACCGCGAACTGGTCGACGCGATCCGCGCGCGCGCGCCCGACTGGGCCGAAAGCGTGATGTCGAGCCATGTCCTGGCCGCCAATCATTCGGCCGGACAGGGCAACCGCGGCGCCTCGCAAGCCGCGCCCCGGACCGAAGACACGGAGGAGACGTGACATGAGACTGGTCGTCCTCGGCGGCTGCGGCGGGATCGGTCGCGACCTTGTGGACACGGCCCTCGCCGCGGGGCACGAGGTCACGGTTCTGGACCTCGCCGCCTCGATCGCGAAGCATCCCCCGTCCGTGCCTGCGCTCGAGGTCGATGTCATGCGTCCCGACACGCTGCTCGACGCCGCCGCCCGGATCGGCGGGATCGACGGGTTCGTGAACCTCTGCGGCTTCATGGCGCCGCCCCGACCGGTGGCCGAGTATCCGCCCGCCCTCTGGGACGAGCTTCTGGCCGGCAACCTGAGCGCCGCCTATCACGCCAGCCGCGCCTTCGCGCCGCAGATCGCCCCGGGCGGCGCGCTGGTCCATGTGGGCTCGGGTCTGGGCCACAACGCGCGGCCGGGCTTCGGCGCCTATGCCGTCTCGAAGGCCGGGATCGCCGCGCTGACGCGCCAGCTTGCGCTGGAACTGGCGCCGCGCGTCCGGGTCAACTGCGTGGCGCCCTCGGCGGTGGATACGTCCTTCCTGCGCGGCGGCACCGGCCGGGCCGAGACGGGCCAGCCCCCGGTCGACCTCGACGCCTATGCCGCCGCGATCCCGCTGCGCCGGATCGCCCGGCCCGAGGACGTGACCGGCCCGATCCTGTTCCTGCTGGGCGACGGCGCGCGCTACATCACCGGGCAGGTCCTGCACGTGAACGGAGGCGCCTTCATGCCCTGACCGGGGCAATCCCGGGA
>SBFT01000306.1 GCA_006227805.1 Paracoccaceae bacterium | reverse complement strand
GCCGCCGCGGTCAGGGCGCCGAGCGGTGCCAGCAGCCGCGCCTGCCAGCCGGGGCGGTCGGGCGGATTGCCCCAGAAGGCGGGGGGCCGCATCAGCGCCGCTTCCGCCGGTCCAGCCGGTCCTGGATCGCGTCGATCAACTCGTCCTCGCCACCCGCGCCTTCGGACACGATCTCCCAGGCCGCCAGCGCCATCGCGGCGGCGCGGTCGGGCGCGATCAGGCTGATGACGCCCGCGGCCAGCCCGTCGGCATCCTTCACGATCCGCGCCGCCCCGGCCGAGGCCAGCCGCGTATAGGCCGCCAGATGGTCGCGCACGTTCGGACCATAGAGCACCGCCGACCCCAGCGCCGCCGCATCGAAGGGATCGCTGCCGCCATAGCCCGGCACCAGCGAGGACCCGACAAGGCAGACCGGCGCGGTGCGATACCACAGCCCCAGAGACCGCCCCCCCGCCGAGACGATGACCTGCGTCGCG
Source organism: Paracoccaceae bacterium (assembly GCA_006227805.1). Classification (GTDB taxonomy): domain Bacteria; phylum Pseudomonadota; class Alphaproteobacteria; order Rhodobacterales; family Rhodobacteraceae; genus JAGYKE01. The sequence continues at coordinate 9,384 of SBFT01000306.1, read as the reverse complement.
TCGTTGGGGATCTCGCCCGCGTCCCAGTCGATCACCCGCAACCCCGCGCCGCGCACCTGGTCCAGCATGTCCGAGGTCTGGACGACGTCGGCCGGGACCAGCACCAGAAGCAGCCTGTGCGACAGGCGCTGGGCGTTCAGATGCGCCGCGATCACCTGGGCGGCCTCGGCCTGCTGCACATGCACGGCCAGCCAGACCGGGCGCCCGCCCAGCATCTCGGCCACGTCTGCGACCTCGTCCTCGTTCGTGGGCAGGGGCGATCCGCTGACCTGCAGGGGCGCGGTCACGCTCAGCCGGTCGCGCGGAACGCCCAGCCGCAGAAGGCGCCGCTCGACCTTGGCGCTGGTGGCGAAGATCCGGCTGAACGCGGCCAGGCTGCCGCGCATCAATGTCGGCAGCCACCCCGATGCGGCTCCGGCGATGCCGGCGGTGTCGGCATCGGCCAGGATCAGGGTGACGCCGGCGTCGTTGGCCTGGGCGATGGTGTTGTGGCGCAGGTGGCCGCCGGTCCAGACACAGAGATCGGGCTGCCAGTGCGACAGGAAGCGTTCGGCATCCTGGGGGTGGTCGCTGTTATAGGGCAACATCAGGTCGACGCCCCCGGGGCGCGCGCCGCCGGTCAGCTGCACGCCCTCGTCCAGCGTCAGCAGGACATGCAGGCCCGGCCGTTGCGCCTTGAGCTTGGCCGCGATGTCGCGCAGCACGCTGACGCGTCCGGTCGTTGTGGCGTGCAGCCAGACGAGATCGCCCTTGGGACGGGGCGCGGCGGGATCGCTCAGCGCCGACGCGCGGCGCCGCGACAGCACGCGATAGGCGGCCAGTCCCAGCGAACGCGCCAAGGTGCTATCCCAGCTCTTCGGTCGCCGAGGCCGCGGCTTCCTCGTCGCGCAGGCGGTGCAGATGGGCGATGAAATAGCGCATGTGCGCGTTGTCCACGGTGCGATGCGCTTCGGCCTTCCAGGCCTCATAGGCGGATTGGTAATTCGGGAAGATGCCGACGACATGCAGCTTGTCGACATCCTTGAACTCGGTCCGCGCGGGATCGACCAGTTCGCCGCCGAAGACCAGGTGCAGTCGCTGAACCATCGGATTTCCTTTCAAGGCCGATCTGCCGGGGTCCGCGCAACCTACGCGAACAGGGGCGGCGGTCAAGCTGGCGCCAAGGCCTCGACAAGTCCGCGATGCAGGGCCGCGCCCGCCGCCACGACCCCCGGAACCCGCGGATGGGCGTTGTTGAAGCGCAGGCTCCGGCCCCGGGTGTCGGTGATCGCCGCACCCGCCTCGGACAGGATCACCGCCCCCGCCGCCACGTCCCATTCCCAGGCGGGAAAGACGGTCAGCATCGCGTCGAAGCGGCCTTCGGCCACCAGCGCCATGCGATAGGCCAGCGAGGGCCGATAGACCCGCTCGACCGCCGGCACCGGCCCGCGCCAATGTTGCGGGTTCATCGAGCCGCGATTGGTCAGGACCTGCGCGCCCGCGACATCGCCGCGCGCGGATGCGGTGATGGGCGTGCCGTTCAGCGTCGCGCCCCCGTCCAGCGCGGCGGCATAGAGCAGATCGCGCTGCGGCAGATAGACGACGCCCGCCACCGCCACGCCGCCCTTCACCACCGCAAGCGCATGCGCCCAGGTGCGCGAGCCCTCGGCGAAGCTGCGCGTCCCGTCGATCGGATCGATCACGAAGGCCGCCTCGTGGGCCAGCCGGTCGGGATTGTCCTCGGTCTCCTCGGACAGCCAGCCATAGCCGGGGCGCGCCGCGCGCAACCTGTCGGCCAGCATCTCGTTCACGGCCAGGTCGGCTTCGGTCACCGGGCCGGCATTGCCGGATTTCTCCCATCGCTTCGCGCGCCCGCCCGCCAGTGGCGTCGCGATGCGGCCCGCCTCGCGCGCGGCCTCGATCAGGAGGTCGAGATCACTCGCCGGCAAGGGTCATCCCTTCGACCAGAAGCGACGGCACCACGCGGCTCAGCCAGGGCCGCGCGTCGTTCGCGGGGATCAGCCGCATCAGCATCTCTCGCAGGTTGCCCGCGATGGTGCATTCGTTGACCGGATAGGCGATCTGCCCCTTCTCGACCCAGAAACCCGAGGCGCCGCGCGAATAATCGCCCGTGTTGGGGTTGATGGTGGACCCGATCATCGATGTCACCAGAAGGCCCGTGCCCATGTCGCGGATCAGGTCCTCGCGGCTGGCCGTGCCTTGCGTCAGCGTCAGGTTCCAGTTGCTGGGCGAGGGCGGCGCCGACGTGCCGCGCGTGGCGTTCGCGGTCGAGGGCATGCCCAGCTTGCGCCCCGTCGCCAGGTCCAGCGTCCAGCCCGTCAGCACCCCGTCATCGACCAGCGCGCGGACCCGCGTCGCCAGGCCTTCGGCGTCGAAGGGGCGCGACCCGCCGACGCGCGGGCGGTGCGGGTCCTCGATCAGGGACATGCCCCTGGGCAGGACCTCTTCGCCCAGCGCGTCGCGCAGCCAGGACGACCCGCGCGCGATGGCGCTGCCGTTGATCGCCGCCGCCAGGTGCCCCACCAGCGACGACGCGATGCGTTCGTCGAAGAGCACCGGATAGGCGCCGGTCTTCGGCTTGCGCGGCGACAGCCGTTCGACCGCCCGCATCCCCGCGATGCGCCCGATCTCCCCGGCGGGGCGCAGGTCCGACTGGAAGATGCGCATGTCGCCGTCGTAGTCGCGCTCCATCCCCGTGCCGCTGCCCGCGATGGCCACGCAGGACAGCGATCGGTCGGTCCGGCGATAGCCCCCCGCAAAGCCGTTGGTCGCGGCCAGCCAGACCTCCTGCGCGCCATAGGCCGCACCCGCCGACTGGACCTGGCTCACGCCCCTGACGGCGGCGGCCGCCGCCTCGGCCTCGAGCGCGTCGCGCATCAGGGCATCGGGGGCGGGTTCCGCCGCAGGATCCGCCAGTTCCAGCGCGGCGATATCCCAATCCGTCGCCACCTGGTCCGGTTCGGCCAGCCCGGCGAATGCGTCTTCCGGAGCCTCGCGTGCCATGGCGACCGCGCGTTCGGCCATGATCGCCAGGGTCTCGGGGCGCGTGTCCGAGGACGACACGCAGGCCTGCCGCCGGCCCACCAGCACTCGCAGCCCGATATCGACGCTTTCCGAACGCTCGGCCTGTTCCAGCTTGCCCTGGCGCACGTCGATCGCGACCGATGTGCCCCGCACCGCCAGCGCATCCGCCGCATCCGCGCCCGCCTTCCGTGCCGCCGCCAGAAGGGCCGCGCCGATTTCGTCCAAAGCCTGCGTCATCCTGTTCCGCCTTCGTCCAGCCTTGCCCCCGGACCTAGCCCCGCCGACCGCACCCCGCAAGGCCCCCGGAACGACAAACGGGCCGCCCGGTCAGGAGCAGCCCGCCTTTCGCCCGATCGCGGGCCTTACTGGATGCGCTGACCATTGGCCAGGACATGACCCTGATCGTTGATCTCGATCTTCGAGTTCAGCGTATCGGGCTCGGTTCCCGGCACCGCGAAAAGACCCATCATCATCCGCGCGCCCATCGCCTGGTCCTCGGGCAGAAGGCCCATCGCCACCAGCTTGTCCAGAAGACCATTGCCGCCGACCAGCTTCAGGTTCAGCGCGCCGGTCGGTTTCGGCATTCCGTCGAAGGTCACCTTGTCGGTGTTGTCGAAGGTGAAATCGCCCGAACCGGTCAGTTCCGCCCCGGCCGCGCGCAGGGTCAGGTCGCTGATGGTCAGCGCCGACAGCTCGCCCGGCGCGGCGCCGCTGGCCTCGAGGCTTGCGGCCACTTCGGGATCGAAGACATCGGCCGTCAGCTTCGCCTTGCCCGAGGTGACGATGCGCAGCGTCGCGGGGTCACGCGGCAATTGCTGGGCCGGGTCGAACAGCGACCACAGGAGGTCGGACATGCTGAAATCCGACAGGTTCAGCGCCAGCGCGAAATCCTGATCGGCATCCGACGCCACGGTCGGGAAGGCCAGCCGCAGCCCCATCTCGGCCATGCTGAGCGAGACCGGCAGCGGAATCTCGGACCCCATCACGTTCACCGTCACCATCGACTGGGACAGGTCGTATTCCAGCCCCGAGGGCCCGAGGCCCACTTTCAGCACGCCGCCCTGCGAGGTCGAATCATAGTCGAAGGACTCGCCCTCCTCCTGGAAGGTCATCTTCGTCGCGCCCGGCCCGAAGGTGATCGACCCGCTCCCCGCGAAGCCGGCCTTGATCATGGCCGACAGGTTTTCGGTGTTCATCTCCTCGGGCAGGTTCGACACGCCCTCGAGGTTCAGCGACTGGCTCTGCCCGGCGATGGTGACCTGGCCCTGGCCCTCGGGATCCCTGAAGAAGACGTCATAGCTCAGGCCCGTGCTCTGGAAACTCTGGGCATAGTTGCGCACCGCGCCCGCCATCATCCGGGTCGTCCCGGTGACGTTCCCCAGCGAGGCCGAGCCGCGCGCGGTATCCGCCGGAACCGCCGCGCCGTTCACCAGGAACGAGGACATCGCAAGGCCCATCGACGCGGCGGTGTAGTTGTAGGTCATGTCCTCGGGCGAACCCGAGACCACCATCGACAGGCCGGTCTGGCTGTAATCCAGCGTCATGTCGAAGGGTTCGTCCTTCTCGTTGACGCCGGTGATCCGGATGGGCATCGAGGCGGGAAAGCCGACCGAAACGGTGCCATCGCCGTTTTCGGTGAAGGTCAGGCTGTCGATGCCGACGACCAGGCTGCCGCTGCTCTCGGGCATGTCCATCGTCATGGTCATGCCGGTGATCGTCAGCACATCGCCCGACATGGCCTCGGTTCCGCTCACCTCGTAACCGCTGCTGCTCAGGTAGGCGCGCCAGTCCGCCCAGACATCCTGGGCGGCCAGATCGGCCTGCGCCAGTGTCGCCGAGACCGAAAAAAGACAAGACGCGGCCAGGCCGCGGGCAATGGGGGACATCATGGAAGACCCTTCCTGGTTCAAATGCACATGCGCATATCGTCTGTCCTCGCCCCGACGCGGTCAAGGGCGAAGGCGGGACGCTGGCCATTCCCGTATCCGCGCACTAGGACTGGGCGAGGTAAGGGCGAAACGGAGGCAAGGATGCAGCTGACGGGAAAAACGGTTCTGATCACCGGTGCCAGCCGTGGCATCGGCGCGGCGGCGGCGCATGTCTTTGCCGAGGCGGGCGCGCGCGTGGCCCTGATGGGACGCAGCCGCGACGCGCTGGGCGAGGTCGCAGCCCCTCTGGGCGACGTGGCCCTCGCCGTGCCGGGCGACGTGGCCAGCTGGGACGACATGCAAGGTGCCGTCGCGGAAACGGTCGCGCGCTTCGGCGGTCTCGACATCCTGATCAACAACGCGGGCGTGATCGAACCCATCGCCCACCTGGCCGAGAGCGACCCAACAGGCTGGTCCCGGGCCATCGACATCAACCTGAAGGGCGTCTTTTTCGGGATGCGCGCGGCGCTTCCCGTGATGCGGGCTGCGGGCGGCGGCACCATCCTGACCGTCAGTTCCGGCGCCGCCCACAACCCGATCGAGGGCTGGAGCCATTATTGCGCCTCGAAGGCGGGCGCGGCCATGCTGACCCGCTGCCTCGATGGCGAGGAGCGCGCCCGCGGCATCCGCGCCATCGGCCTGTCGCCGGGCACCGTGGCCACGCAGATGCAGCGCGAGATCAAGGCCTCGGGCATCAACCCGGTCAGCCGCCTCGACTGGTCCGACCATATTCCGCCGGACTGGCCCGCCCGCGCGCTTGTGTGGATGTGCGGCCCCGAGGCCGATGCCTGGCTGGGCCAGGAGATCTCGCTCCGCGATCCCGACATCCGGCGGAAGGTAGGCCTCGCATGATTCGTCTCGACCGCGAGGGGGGCCTCTGGATCGTCACCATCGACCGCCCCGACAAGGCCAATTCCCTGACCGCCGGGATGCTGACCCGGCTGGCCGAAATCGCCGAGGAGGCGCAGGAGGCCCGCGCCCTGATCCTGACCGGCGAAGGCCGCGTCTTCAGCGCCGGGGCCGACCTGGACGAGGCGCGCGCAGGCCTGGCCCGGTCGCCGCTCTGGGAGCGTCTGTCGGGCGCCATCGCAGCACTTCCCGGCCTGAGCATCGCGGCCCTGAACGGCACGCTGGCGGGCGGCGCCATGGGCATGGCGCTGGCCTGCGACCTGCGCATCGCGGTGCCGGGGGCGAAATTCTTCTATCCGGTGATGAAGCTGGGCTTTCTGCCCCAGCCATCCGATCCGGGCCGCCTCACCGCGCTGGTGGGGCCCGCGCGGGCGCGTCTGATGCTGATGGGCGGTCAGAAATGGACCGCCGACGAAGCCCAGGCCTTCGGACTGATCGACCGCATCGTCGACGCGGACGCGCTGATCGCCACCGCGCGCGACATCGCCGCCGACACCCTGGCCGCCGACCCCGCCATCGCCGCCGGGATCAAGGCCATGTGCCGGGGCTAGCGCCGTCGCCGCCGGCCCGGCACCTTCGACGCGAAACCGGGCGGGCGCCTGGCCACCCAGGCGATGAACTTCGCCAGCCGCGGATGGGCGCGCAGCGCCTCGATCGTGGCATGATCGCGGGCCAGTTCGGCCTCGGTCAGCGTCGCGTGGATTTCCTTGTGGCAGATGTGGTGCAGCAGCACCACCGGCCCGCCCTTGCCGCCTTTCAGCTTGGGGATCAGGTGATGCAGGCTCTGCGGCACGTCCCGCGGGATCGGCCGGAGGCAGAGCGGGCAGATCGGGTCGCGTTCTTGTATGTCCTTTTGCATCGGTGCAATTAGGTGCCGCGCGCGGAGCGCATTTCAAGGGAACGCGGTTTGGCCCGATCGGAGACAGAGGCGCTGGTGATCGGCGGCGGCCCCGCCGGGCTGATGGCCGCCGAGGCGCTGGCCGGGGCCGGGCACGGCGTCATCCTGACCGAGGCCAGGCCGTCACTCGGCCGCAAGTTCCTGATGGCCGGGAAATCGGGTCTGAACCTGACCAAGTCCGAGGACATGGACCGCTTCCGCGCCGCCTATGCCGAGGCCGCCCCGCATCTTGCGCCACTCCTCGACGCCTTCGGACCGGCCGAGGTGTGCCGATGGGCCGAAGGGCTGGGGCAACCGCTCTTCACCGGCTCGACCGGACGCGTGTTTCCGGTGGCGATGAAGGCCTCGCCCCTGCTGCGGGCCTGGATTGCGCGCCTCGCGGGTCTGGGTGTGACTTTCCGCACCCGCTGGCGCTGGACCGGCTGGGAGGGCGAGGCATGGGCCTTCGATACCCCCGATGGCGCGCAATCGGTCAAGGCGCGCGTGACCGTCCTGGCGCTGGGCGGGGCCAGCTGGGCGCGGCTGGGCTCGGACGGGGACTGGGCGCGGTTGCTGGCCGCCCGCGGCATCGGCCTGACGCCCTTCGCGCCCTCGAATGCCGGGATCGCGCTGGACTGGTCGGCGCACATGACCCCGCATTTCGGCGCGCCGCTGAAGGCCGTGGCCTTCCGCGCGGGCGACATCACCTCGCGCGGCGAGGCGGTGATTTCGGCCGCCGGTCTCGAAGGCGGCGGGGTCTACCCCCTGACGCCCGCGATCCGGCGGGGCCTGCCCCTGACACTGGACCTCGCGCCCGATCTCGACGCCGAGGCCCTGGCACGCCGCCTGGGTGATCCCGGAAAGACCACCCTGACGACCCACCTGCGCAAGCTGCGCCTGTCACCCGTCGCGCTGGCGCTTGCAATGGAATGGGGCCGCCCGCTGCCGCGCGACGCAAGGGGCCTGGCGCAACGGCTCAAGGCGCTGCCCGTGCCTTACAGGGGAACTGCGCCAATGGACCAGGCGATCTCGACCGCCGGAGGCGTGCCCTTCGCCGCGCTCGACGGCGATCTGATGCTGAAGGACCTCCCCGGCACCTACTGCGCCGGGGAAATGCTGGACTGGGAGGCGCCGACGGGCGGCTACCTTCTGACCGCGTGCCTGGCCACGGGCCTCCATGCGGGCCGCGCGGCGGCGCGCAGGCTGGTCACTGACCGGCCTTCGTGAAGGCGGGACGCGCGCGCAACTCCTTGGCATAGGCCTTCAGGCGCGCGTTCTCGATCGGGATGCCCATTCCGAAGGCCCAGTTCAGGCAATGCACGCACAGGATATCGGCGATGGTGAAATGATCGCCCATCAGGAACGGCCCGGTCAGACCTTCGCCCAACTTGTCCATGGCCTTCATGACCAGTTCCTTTTCCACCTCGACCGCCTCGGCGCTGCGCTTCTCCTCGGGCAGGATGAAGGTGTGCCGCGCGATCATCCACAGCGGCGCGTCCAGCATCTCGTTCAGAAGATGCAGCATCGCGTCCAGCCGCGCGCGCTCGACCGTGCCCGCGGGCGCGCCCAGCTTCCCGTGCTTGTCCGAGAGATAGGACATGATCGCCACGGAATCCGACAGCACCGCGTCGCCGTCCTTCATCACCGGGATCTTGCCCGAGGGGTGATAGCTCAGCGCCTCGGGGCTGTGCGGGCCGACATCGACATGGCGATAGGGCAGGCCCATTTCCTCCAGCGCCCAGAGCACCCGGAACCCCCTGCTGCGCACACGCCCGACGACTTCGTACATTACGATCCCTCCCTGGATTGGTCGGGCGCATCTCTGCCCGTTGCGACGGCGCCGTCAAGCCGCCTATTTGCGCATCCCCATATGCGCCAGCCGCAGCAGCAGCCGCTCGGTCAGCGCCATCTGCGGCGCGGTCTGCCGGGCCGAGCGCAGCGCAAGGTCCGTATCGAGGATCAGGCCCATCGCCTCTTCCAGCCTGTGCATCCCCCAGGCCTGCGCCTGCCGCACGACCCGGTCGCGCCGCGGTCCGAAGAGCGGCGGGCGCACCCTCCCGGCACCCGCCGCCGCGCCGCCGGGATCGCTGGCCAGACGGTGCAGCAGGCGGAAATGCCGCCCCGCCATGATGCAGATCGTCACCGGGTTCGCCCCCTGCGCCTGGTAGCGCGCCAGAAGCGGGCCGACCTCGGCCTCGCGCGCCTCGGCCACCGCATCCAGAACCTGGTCGAGATCGGCGTCCGTGGTCGCGGGCGCGCAGGCGTCGATATCGGCCAGCGACAGGGGTGTGCCGTCGCCCAGCTTGTAGAGGCCGATCTTCTCGATCAACTGCCGCAGATCGCCCGGACCCATGGCGCGCGACAGGCCCAGAAGCATCTCCATCGGCTCGCGCGGGGCATCGCGCAATCCGGCCTCCGCCAGCATTCTCTCGATCTCGTCGCGGCCGGGCGGATCGTCGTAGATCGCCGCCACCAGCGCGGCCTTGTGCCCTTCGAACAGCTTGCGCAGCTTCGACGTGGGCTTCAGCGCGCCCGCCGTCACGACGATCTGCGCGTCCCCGTCGCGCCAATCCTCCAGCGCCGCCTGCACCGCCGCATGGGCGGTGTCGGTCGCGTCCTCGACCAGCACGGCGCGGGGGCCGGGAA
>SBFT01000201.1 GCA_006227805.1 Paracoccaceae bacterium | reverse complement strand
CGGTCCTTCAGCCCTTCGCCCAGTTGCGAGAGGCTGAGAACGGTCAGGAACAGGGTGACCAGCGGGAAGACCAGCACCCACCAGGCCTGGTGGATCGAGGTGCGGCCCTCCGCGATCATGCCGCCCCAGGTTGGCGCGTCGGTGCTGATCGAGAGGTTCACGAAAGACAGGATCGCCTCGACGATGACGGCGATGCCCATTTCCAGCGTCAGCAGCGCGACGATTGTGGGCAGGACGTTGGGCAGGATCTCGGCCAGCATGGTGCCGAGCCGCGTGCGCCCGGCGACCTGGGCCGAGGCGACGTAGTCCATCGCCCCCTGCGCCATCGCCTCGGCCCGCACGACGCGGGCGAAGCGGGTCCAGTCGATCACCACGATCGCCACGATGATTGAGGTCAGGCCCGTGCCCAGAACCGCGATCAGCAGGATGGCGAAAAGGACCGGGGGAAAGGCCATCCAGATGTCGATGAAGCGCGAGATCACCATGTCCGGCCAGCCGCGGTAATAGCCGGCGATCAGCCCTAGCGTCGAGCCGATCAGGCAGGTCAGCACGCCCGCGACCAGCGCCACGATCAAGGCCAGCTGCGCGCCGTAGAGGATGCGCGACAAGACGTCCCGCCCCAGCGAGTCGGTGCCCAGCCAGAAGCCGGGCTCGGAACCCGCGATCCAGAAGGGCGGCAGCCGCGAGGTGAAGAGGTCCTGCGCCAGCGGATCCTGCGGCGCGATCCAGGGGGCCAGGACCGCACCCAGGACCAGCAGCGTCAGCCAGCCGCCCGACAGCCACAGCCGCAGCCCAATGGCGCGCCGGACCTGTCCGCGCGCGTCACGCATGGCGCAGCCGCGGGTTCAGGAGGACATAAGCCATGTCGACCGCCAGGTTCACCAGCGTGAACAGCCCCGCGAACAGGATCACGATGCCCTGGATCAAGGGCAGGTCGCGGTTGATCACAGCGTCGATGGCCATGTTGCCCAGGCCTTCATAGCTGAACAGGCGCTCGATGATGACGGTGCCGCCGATCAGGAAGGTGAACTGCACGCCGACCAGCGTCAGCGTGGGCAGCACCGCGTTTGGCAGCGCCTCGCGGGTGATGACGGTCCTTTCGCCATAGCCCTTGGTGCGGGCCAGCGTGACATAGTCGAGATGCATCGTCTCCTTCAGCGACTGCTTGAGAAGCTGCGCGATGATCGCGGCCAGCGGGATCGCCAGTGCCAGCGCGGGCAGGAACATGTGGCCGATGAGGTCGGCCAGCACGTCGAAGCGCAGGCGGACCAGGGCCTCGAACAGGAAGAAGTTGGTGGTGAAGTCGATGTCGAGGCTGGGCGAGATCCGCCCCGAGATGTGGAAGATCGGCCAGAGCACGCCGAAGAGCAGGATCAGGATCAGACCCCAGAGGAAGTCCGGGACCGACAGCGCGATGCCCGCCGTCACGTCGACCGCCCCTTCGGTGCGGGTGTCGCGCCAGAGCGTGCCCGACAGCGCCAGCGCCCCGCCCAGGATGCAGGCGATGACCAGCGCCATGATCGACAATTCCAGCGTCGCGGGCAGGCGGCCCAGGACCAGGTCCGCCACCGGCTGGCGGGCCGAGATCGACATGCCGAAATCGCCCTGCAACACGCCGCCCAGCCAGATCACGAATTGCTGGAAGATCGACTTGTCGAGACCGTAGAGCGCCTGCAGCCGGGCGATGTCCTCGTCGGTGGCGCCCGGCGGCAGCATCATGGCGATGGGGTTGCCCGGCACCACGCGGATCACGACGAAGACGATCACCGCCACCCCGAACAGGGTGATCAGCGTCGTCGCCAGACGGATCAGGATCGCGCGCAGCAGGGTCATGGGATCGGGGTCATCGCGGTCATGGAACCGGGCCCGCCGATGGCGGCGGGCCCGGAACTTGTGCCTGTCGGGATCAGGCGCGCGTCATCAGGTGCGGCAACAGCGCGCCGGACCGGTGCGGCGTCACCTTCACGCCCGAGGCGTGCAGGATCGGCTGGACGTATTGCAGGAGCGGGATCACCTCGGCGTTCTCGGCGATGTGGCGGTCGACGGCCTTCCAGCCCTCGATGCGCTTGGCCTCGTCCGGCTCGCCCCAGAGCGGCAGGATCTTGTCGAAGGTCTCCTGCCCGTCCCAGACCGAGTGCGGCGAGGGTCCGAACATCGCGAAGCCGGTCGAGGTGGTGGGATCGCCGACCGAGTTGCCCCAGTTGTAGAAGGCCGCCGGCGCCAGCTGGTCGGCCGCGCGCAGCTCGAAATGCTTGGCGATCTCGTAGACCTCGATCTCTGCCTCGATGCCGACGCGGCGCCACAGGCCCACGATGGCCTGCACCATCTCGTAATCCTTGGGCTTGAAGCCGCGGGTGGTCTGGATGGTGAACCGGACCGGGTTCTCGGTGCTGTAGCCCGAGGCCGCCAGCAGTTCCTTGGCGAGTTCGGGATTGTATTCGACCTTGATGGTCGGGTCATAGGCCGCGTAGTCGGGGGTCTGGAGCGTGTCGATCGGCACGCCGTATCCCGACAGCAGCCGCTCGACGATCAGGGGCTTGTCGATGGCATGGGCGGCGGCCTTGCGCACGTTGGGGTCGGTCATCACGTCGATGTCGTTGAGGAAGATCATCGCGATGTCCGAGATCGGCGTGGTCACGCCTTCGATGCCGTCCTTGGCCTTCAGGCGGTCGAATTCCTCGTAGGGCACTTCCAGCGTCACATGCGAATTGCCGCTTTCGATCTCGGCCACGCGCGAGGCCGCATCGGTGACGAACTTGATCGTGACCGTCTTGAATTCGGGCGCGCCGCCCCAGTAATCCTCGTTCGCGACGAGGCGCACGAAGGCGTTGCGCTCGAAGCGGTCGACCTTGTAGGGGCCAGTGCCGATGGGCGCGGCCTCGAAGCCGTCCGCACCCACGGTCTCGTAATACTTCTTCGGCATGACATAGCCGGTCAGGAAGGACATCCACTTGAAGAAGGTGGGCTCGTATTCCTTGACGTTCGCGGTCACGCGGTTGCCTTCGGCGACGATGTTGTCGACCTTGCCCCAGATGAACTGGATCGGGTTGCCGGTCTCGGGATTGCCCGCGCGGGCAAGCGACCAGGCGACGTCCTCGGCGGTGAAGGGATCGCCGTTGTGCCAGGTCACGCCTTCGCGCACGTCCATCCAGATCTGGGTGCGGTCGTCGTTCCAGCCCCAGGCGGTGATCAGGCCGGGCGAGAAGGAGAGGTCGGTGTTCTGCGCGATGAAGAGGTCGAAGACCGACTGATAGATGCCCTGGATCGTCGGGTTCACCGCCGACGGGCCCACGGTCGGGTCCCAGCTGGGCAGGTTGACGTTGTAGGCGATCACCAGCTCGTCGATGGCTTGCGCCAGAACGGGCTTGGCAAAGCCCAGCGCCACGGTGGCGGCAGAGGCCTGCAGCAGGCTGCGTCGTGAAAGTTTCATGGTCGTTTCCCTGTCGGTTGCTTGTTATGGTTCAGTTCCCGGCGAGTTTTTGCGCCAGAAGGTAACCCGACCCCGCCCCGGTTCCAGCCCCGGGCCAGACGGCGGCCCCGGTCAGGTGCAGGTTGCGGATCGGGGTGGACCCGTCCGTGTGGCCACGGGC
>SBFT01000031.1 GCA_006227805.1 Paracoccaceae bacterium | reverse complement strand
GGGTGCATGTCTGCCCTGTCTGGATCGGATGCGGTCGCGCAGCGGTTCCCGATCGTAACGGGGGGCGGGCGGGGAAGCCAACACCCATTGAACGCGCGCCGGGTCCCGTCCGGGCCGGGGATGTCGTCGGCCCCGCTGCCCCGAGGGGGCGCCCGCGCGCTATTCGGCCGCGGGCTTGAGGCTCGCCATCAGGAGATGGAACTTCTCGCCCTGGACGGCGACATGGCCGCGGATCACTTCGGCCGCCCGCGGGCCATCGCCCGATTGCAGCGCGGCCACGATCGCCTCGTGCTCGGTCATGGACTGTCGCAGGCGGCCGCGCAGGCGCAGCTGCATCCGGCGGAACGGCTGCAGGCGGCGGTGCAGGCGCAGGCATTCCTGTTCCAGGAAGGCATTCCCGGACTGGCGGTAGATGATCGCGTGAAAGCGTTCGTTCTCGCGGAAATAGGTGTCGGCGTCCTGCGCCTCGACCGAAGCGGTGCAGCGCGCGTTCGTCGCGTGCAGGTCGGCCAGCGCCGCGTCGGTGATCCGGCTGGCCGCCAGGCGCGCGCAGACCGCTTCCAGTTCGGCCATGACCTCGAACATCTCGATCAGCTCGACCGGGCCCGGCTGATGCACGAAGACGCCCCGGCGCGGCACCTGTTCGACCAGGCGCGATTGCGCCAGCCGCTGCAACGCCTCGCGGATGGGCGTCCGCGAGACCGAGAACCGGGCCGCAAGCTGCACTTCGTCCAGCCGTTCCCCATCGGCGAAGGTGCCGTCGAGGATCATCCGTTCCAGTTCGTCGGCGATTACGTCCGCGCGTTTTCTGTCCATGACCAAGGATACTTCTTTCAAAACCCGACATGCAATCGTGGAGACATTGTATACAAGCAACTTGACCAGGGATACAGAGAACTACATCATTCCCCATGGCCCGATGCGGAATCGGCGCCGCAAGGGAGGATGACACAATGAAGAGATTCACTGCCGCCGCGGCGGTTGCCGCTTTGTTCGCCGGATCGATGGCCGCCGGTGCGACCGAACTTCGCCTGTCCCATCAATGGTCCGACAAGGATGTGCGCCACCAGGTCGCCCAGATCGTCGCGGACGAAGTCGCCGCCGCGGGCGTCGACCTCGAGATCAGGATTTTCCCGACGGAATCGCTCTTCAAGGCGCGCGAGCAATACACGCCCCTGTCGCGCGGCCAGCTGGACATGACCGTCCTGCCGCTGTCCTACGCCGGCGGGCAGCAACCCGCCTACAACCTGACCCTGATGCCCGGCCTCGTGAAGAACCACGATCACGCCGCGCGTCTGTCCGACAGCCCCTTCATGGACGCGCTCGAGGAGAAGATGGCCCAGGACGACGTGATGGTCCTGGTGCATGGCTACCTCGCGGGCGGTTTCGCCGCCAAGGACAAGTGCATCCGCAGGCCCGAGGATATCGCGGGCCTTCAGACCCGTGCGGCCGGCAAGGCCTTCGAGCAGATGCTGGCCGGGGCAGGGGCCTCGATCGCGTCGATGGCCTCGTCCGAGGTCTACAACGCGATGCAGTCGGGCGTTCTCGACGCGGTCAACACCTCGTCCTCGTCCTTCGTGTCGTTCCGTCTCTATGAACAGGTGGCCTGCTACACGCCCGCGGGCGATTTCGCGCTCTGGTTCATGTATCAGCCGCTCCTGATGAACAAGTCCACCTTCGAGGGGCTGACCGCGGAACAGCAGGCGGCCCTCCTGGCCGCCGCCGAGAAGGCCGAGGCCTTCTACCTGGAAGAAGCCAAGAAGGAGGACGCGGCGTCGGTCGAGGCGTTCCGCGCCGCCGGTGTCGAGATCGCCGAGATGACGCAGGAAGACTTCGACGCCTGGCTGGCGCTCGCGAAGGAGACCTCGTTCAAGGCCTTCATCGAGGAACTGCCGGACGGGCAGGCCCTTCTGGACCTGGCGCTCTCGGTCGAGTGACGCGGCCGATACCGGGGACGGCCCTGCGCCGTCCCCGGACCACCGGATCCCAAACCTGACGCGAGGGCCCCATGGCGACGCAATCCTCGGCCGCACGGGCGCGAACCGGCGGCAATCCCTTCCTGCGCTTCGTGAACGGGATGTCGATGGTGGCGGGCTGGACCGCGGCCGCGATGATCCTGGCCTCGGTCCTGATCACCTGCCAGATGATCTTCGTGCGCTTCGTGCTGAACCAGTCCACCGTCTGGCAGACCGAGGCGGTGATCTACCTGATGGTCGCCTCGACCATGATCGGGCTGTCCTATGTCCAGCACATGCGCGGGCATGTGAACGTCGACCTGATCCCGCTGGCCCTTGGGCCGCGCGGGCGGTTCTGGCTGGCGATGGTGACGATGGGTCTGTCCATCGCGGTGGTCGCGGTCCTGTTCTGGTATGCCTATGATTTCTGGCATCTCGCCTGGTCGCGCGGCTGGAAATCCGAAACCGTCTGGGCCGTGCGCCTGTGGATCCCCTACCTGGCGATCCCGGTCGGCTTCGGCCTTCTGCTGCTGCAACTGATCGCCGATCTCGTGGCCCTGATCACGGGCGCCGACAAACCCTTCGGTCTGGAGACGTCCTGATGGATCCGCTTGTCCTGGGCGCCTTTGTCGCCATCGCCACTGTCGTGGTGCTGTTTTCCGGCGTGTCCGTCGCTCTGGGTCTCGTCATCGTCTCGGCGGGGTTCCTTCTGGTGTTCGACGGGATGCGGTCGCTGGAACTCCTGCCCGAGATCATGTTCGGCAAGCTGAATTCCTTCGCGCTCCTCTCGATCCCGATGTTTATCATCATGGGGGCGGCGATCGCCTCGACACGGGCGGGCGCGGATCTCTACGAGGCGCTGGAGCGCTGGCTGACGCGGGTTCCGGGCGGCCTTGTCATCTCGAACCTGGGCGCCTGCGCGCTGTTCTCGGCCATGTCGGGCTCGAGCCCCGCGACCTGCGCGGCCATCGGCAAGATGGGCATCCCCGAGATGCGCAAGCGCGGCTACCCCGACGCCGTCGCCGCCGGGTCCATCGCGGCGGGCGGCACGCTGGGGATCCTGATCCCGCCTTCGGTCACGATGATCGTCTACGGGATCGCTACGGAAACCTCGATCGGGCGGCTGTTCCTGGCGGGGGTCATCCCCGGCCTTCTGCTGGTGGCGCTGTTCATGGCCTGGTCGCTCTATTCCACCTGGCGGTCGGGCGATGCCTCGGTCCTGACCGCGACGCCCTATACCTGGCGCCAGAAGGTCGAGATCCTGCCCCGCGTCCTGCCGTTCCTGCTGATCATCCTGGGCGTGCTCTACGCCATGTATGGCGGCATCGCCACGCCCTCCGAGACGGCGGCCGTCGGCGCGCTGATGTGCCTTCTGATCGCCATGGTCATCTACAGGCTGTGGAGCCCGAAGGCGCTCTGGGTCGTCCTGCGCGATTCGACCCGCGAATCGGTGATGATCCTCTTCATCATCGGCGCGGCGGGCGTCTTCAGCTACATGCTCTCCTCGCTCTTCATCACGCAGTCGATCGCCGAATGGATCGGCACGCTGGACGTCAATCGCTGGGTGCTGATGTTCGCCATCAACATCTTCCTGCTGGTCGCGGGCTTCTTCCTGCCGCCGGTCGCGGTGATCCTGATGGC
>SBFT01000074.1 GCA_006227805.1 Paracoccaceae bacterium | reverse complement strand
GACCTGGCCTACATGGCCTCGAGCTATGTCAGGTCACCGGAGCGGCTTTGAGAAGTTCAGCACCAGCCCCTGGCCGCCTTCCCCGATGACGGGCAACAGCAGGCGCGTGTAATCCAGGCGGATCCGCTCCGCGTGGCCGGGGGCCTGGACGTCCAGGTGTTCCTGGCTGAGCATCGGCGTTCCGCGCGCGGCCTCGAGATAAGCGCGGAACAGCCGCGCGCGCAGATCGGCGTCCTGGACATGGTCCAGGGCGTATTGAAGCGCGCGGACGTCGGACCGGCCGAGGGTGCGCGCGGCAAGGCTTTTCCCGCCGACCGCGTGCACCACCAGTCTGGCATCCCCCGGCGCCGGGGCGAGGTAGAGATCGGCCCAGTCCAGCGCCGGGCCGAACCCGGCCAGGTGCTGCCCGTACTTGTACCAGCGCAGCATGAAGTCATCGATCGTGGGCTCCTCGCCGCGCAGGATCGCCGCCTGTCGCAGGCTGCTGCTGATCTTGTCGAAGAAATCCATCGCGGGCCCCGACAGCGGCGAGGTGGTCGCCATGTCGGACATGTCGTAGGGATGATCGCTGAGGCCGCCCAGGTAGGACAGCGACACCCGCAATTCATGCGCCATCCGAACCGCCACGTCCCAGTTCGGATTGGCCCCGGTCGACAGCATCGTCGAGATGTAGTTCGGCGACATCCCCAGCGCCCGCGACAGCTTGGCGCGGTTGCCCCGGTAATGCGGCGATGCATCCAGAGCTTCGCCGAGGCGCGTGTGGAACACTCCCATGGGGCGATTCCCTCAAATGCAAACAAAATATTATACGACTGCATAAGGGAATATCACCTGATCGGACAGCCTCTAGTGCGATCCCGGGGTTTTCGGCGAAGAGCCACCAAGCGCCGCCTGTCACCGCCCGCCCGCGGTCCGGGCCCGACGCCGCAATCCGGCTCTTTCCGTCGGCGCGTCGGCCCGCTACCAATGGCGCAGGTGAAGGAGGGCTACCGATGAAGATGCAGGACACAAGAGACATTCGCGCCGACCGATCCGTGGTCTTCGCGGCGATCCTCGACCCCGAGATCCTGAAGGACTGCATTCCCGGCGCCGAGAGCGTCACCGGCGACGTGACCAGCGGCTACGAGGCCGTGGTGACCCAGAAGGTCGGTCCGGTGAAGGCCACCTTCAAGGGCGCGGTGCAGATGTCCGAGATCGTGCAGGACGAACGGCTGACGATCTCGGGCGAGGGCAAGGGCGGGGCCGCGGGCTTCGCCAAGGGCGAGGCGGTGGTCACGCTCGAGGAGATCGAACCGGGCCTCACGCGCCTGTCCTATGACGTCGAGGCGAAGGTGGGCGGCAAGCTGGCCCAGCTGGGCAGCCGGATCATCGACGGTTTCGCCAAGAAGATGGCCGACCAGTTCTTCGACCGGCTGAAGGCGGGCCTCGAACCCGAACCCGAGGGCGGGGCCGCGGCGGAAGGCGAGGCGGAGGCGCCCGTGAAGAAGGCCGGCTGGCTGAAGCGGATCACCGGGCGCGGCTGATCCGCCGGACGATCTGATCCGGGCGGCTTGTTTCGCCCCGCGCGGCAATCTACATGGGCAGGAATGAGACGCTGGTTGCCCTTCATCAAGACATCCCCCCGTGTCGCCGTCATCCGGCTGTCGGGCGCGATCGGAATGCCCGGCCGGGGCAGCCTGAACGACGAGGCACTGGCCCCCGTGCTGGAACGCGCCTTCCGAAAGGGCAAGCCCGACGCGGTGGCGCTCCAGGTCAACTCGCCCGGCGGCTCGCCCGCGCAATCCTCGCTGATCGGCGCGCGGATCCGCCGCCTGGCCGACGAGACCGGGACGAAGGTCCATGCCTTCGTCGAGGACGTGGCGGCCTCGGGCGGCTATTGGCTGGCCAGCGCGGCGGACGAGATCTGGGCCGATCCCAGTTCCATCGTGGGCTCGATCGGCGTGATTTCGGCGGGTTTCGGCGCCCAGGACCTGCTGGCGCGGCAGGGGATCGAGCGGCGCGTGCATACGGCGGGCCGGTCGAAATCCTTCATGGACCCTTTCCTGCCGGTCAGGGACGAGGACGTGGCCCGGCTGCGCGGCCTTCTGGACGATCTGCATGTCAATTTCATCGACCATGTGAAGGCGCGGCGCGGCACCAGGCTGAACGGGTCGGACGACACGCTGGTCACCGGCGAAGTGACGCGTGCGGTGGTGGTCGGCGGCGACGAAGGAGACTCGCCCGAAACGGTGCGCTTCCGCACTCACAAGAGTGACAGCGACATTGTCGCCAACGAGCTCAAAGACTTGCTCAATGAGCAAAAGCTGGATTGGTCGTATGCTTCGGGGCCGAGCTTTCTCGCGGCCTATGGTCCGGTGCTGTTGATGGTCGGCCTGTTGGTGCTGTTGTTCTTCATCATGATGCGACGACTGGGCGGCGCCGGTTCGCCGATGTCGTTCGGCCGCAGCCGCGGTCGCCTTTACGCCCAAGAGGATTTGGGCGTCACGTTCGACGATGTGGCGGGGATCGACGAAGCGGTCGAGGAAGTGCGCGAGATTGTCGATTTTCTTCGCTCGCCGGAAAAGTACCAGCGGCTGGGCGGACGCATTCCGAAGGGCGTGCTGCTGGTCGGGCCTCCGGGCACGGGCAAGACGCTGCTGGCGAAGGCAATCGCTGGCGAGGCGGGCGTGCCGTTCTTCAGTTTGTCGGGCAGCGACTTCGTGGAGATGTTTGTCGGCGTCGGGGCGGCTCGTGTGCGCGACATGTTCCAACAGGCCGAGTCGAAAGCGCCGTGCATCATCTTCATCGACGAACTGGATGCGCTCGGCAAGAGCCGCGGCGGCAGCATCGTCGGCGGACACGACGAACGCGAACAAACGCTCAACGCGCTGTTGGTCGAGATGGACGGCTTCGACTCTAATTCCGGCGTGATCGTGATGGCGGCCACGAACCGGCCCGAAACGCTGGACGCCGCATTGATGCGGCCCGGCCGATTCGATCGACATGTTTTGGTCGATCGCCCCGATGTGCGCGGCCGCGAAGCGATCCTGAAGGTTCACGTCAAGAGCGTGAAGCTGGACGACTCCACCGACCTACAGCAAGTGGCCTCGATCACGTCGGGCTTTGTCGGCGCCGATCTGGCGAATCTGGTGAACGAGGCGGCGCTGTTGGCCGCCAAACGCGGCAAAGAGCGGCTCGACATCCAGGATTTCGAGGACGCGAAGGACAAGGTCTACATGGGCCTGGAGCGCAAATCGAAGGTGATCAAGGAAGAGGACCGCAAGGTGACCGCTTACCATGAAGGCGGGCACGCCCTGGTGGCGCGCTTTCTGCCGGAAACCGATGCGGTCAACAAGGTCACGATCATCCCCCGCGGCCGCGCGGCGGGGGTCACGTGGTTTCTGCCCGAGGAGCGCGACTTCAAGTTCCGCGACCAGTTGGAAAGCGAGCTGTCGGTGGCGTATGGCGGCCGCGCGGCGGAAGAGATCGTTTTTCACCGCATCAGCACCGGCGCCGCCAACGACATCAAGCAGGCCACGGCCCTGGCCGAGCAGATGGTACGACGCTGGGGCATGAGCGACTCCCTCGGGCCGCTCAACTACTCCAAGGGCGAGGAGCATGTCTTCCTCGGTCGAGAGATCGTG
>SBFT01000236.1 GCA_006227805.1 Paracoccaceae bacterium | reverse complement strand
GCGTGGGAACCATTACATCGGTCTTCTTTCCAGACATCTTGCCCTCTTCGGCTTTCGGCGCGGCCTCGGCGCTTTTCTTCGGGGTTACTTCCTCGGGGCCGGCATTTCCGGCCTCGGCGATCTGGGCGAGAAGGGCGTTGACGCCCACGGTGTCGCCTTCCTTCGCGACGATCTCGGCAAGGCGGCCGGCAGCAGGTGCCGGCACCTCGATGGTCACCTTGTCGGTTTCCAGCTCGCACAGCATCTCGTCCTGGGCGACGGTGTCGCCCTCCTTCTTGAACCAGGTGCTGACGGTGGCCTCGGTCACGCTTTCGCCCAGGGTGGGCACCATGACATCGACCGGCGCCGCGTCGGCGGCGGGTGCGGCCTTCTCGGCCCGGGCGGCGGGGGCTTCGCCCCGGGGCGCGCCCTTGCCTTCCTGGATCGTGGCCAGCAGCGCGTTGACGCCGACGGTCTCGCCCTCGGCGGCGACGATCTCGCCCATCGTGCCGGCGGTGGGGGCCGGGACTTCGACCGTCACCTTGTCGGTTTCCAGTTCGCACAGCATTTCGTCCACGGCGACCGCGTCGCCGGGTTTCTTGAACCAGGTCGCGACGGTCGCTTCGGTGACGCTTTCGCCCAGGGTGGGCACACGGACTTCGGTGGTCATCGGGTCAGTTTCCTTCGATCGTCAGGGCCTCGTTCACGAGGGCCTCTTGTTGTGCCTTGTGCTGGCTGGCCAGGCCCGTCGCGGGCGAGGCGCTGGTGGCGCGGCCCACGTAGACCGGGCGTTTGTGCTTGGCGCCGATGCGTTCGAGCACCCATTCGATATTGGGTTCGATGAAGGTCCAGGCGCCCTGGTTCTTGGGCTCTTCCTGGCACCAGATCATCTGGGCGCCCTTGAAGCGTTCGAGTTCCTTGACCAGCGACAGCGCCGGGAAGGGATAGAACTGCTCGATCCGCAGCAGGTAGATGTCGTCGATGCCACGCGCGTCGCGTTCCTCCAGCAGGTCGAAATAGACCTTGCCGGAGCACATCACCACGCGCTTGATCTTGTTGTCTGGCTTCAGCCTGGTGGTCGAATAGCCCTTCTCGGCATCGTCCCACAGCACGCGGTGGAACGAGGATCCGGTCGTGAAATCCTCGGCCGCGGAAATCGCCATCTTGTGACGCAGAAGCGATTTCGGCGTCATCAGGATCAGGGGCTTGCGGAAGTCGCGGTGGATCTGGCGGCGCAGGATGTGGAAATAGTTCGCGGGGGTCGTGCAGTTGGCCACGATCCAGTTGTCCTGGCCGCACATCTGAAGGAAGCGTTCCAGCCGCGCGCTGGAATGTTCGGGCCCTTGCCCTTCGAAGCCATGCGGCAAGAGGACCACAAGGCCCGACATCCGCAGCCATTTCGATTCGCCCGACGAGATGAACTGGTCGAACATGATCTGCGCGCCATTGGCGAAATCGCCGAACTGCGCTTCCCACATCACCAGGGCATTGGGTTCGGCCAGCGAATAGCCGTATTCGAAGCCCAGCACCGCATATTCCGACAGCATCGAGTCGATGACTTCGTAGCGCGCCTGGCCCTCGCGGATGTGGTTCAGCGGATAATGGCGTTCCTCGGTGTCCTGGTTGATGAGGCCGGAATGGCGTTGGCTGAAGGTGCCGCGGGTCGAATCCTGGCCCGCCAGGCGCACCGGATAGCCTTCGGTCAGCAGCGATCCGAAGGCCAGCGCCTCGCCCGTGGCCCAGTCGAAGCCCTTGCCGGTCGCGAACATCTCCTTGCGGGTGTCCAGAAGGCGCTCGACCGTCTTGTGCAGCGGAAAGCCCTCGGGCACGCGGGTCAGGGCGGCGCCCACCTCGGCCAGGGTCTCGGGCGCGATGGCGGTGTTGCCGCGCACGTATTCCTCGCGGTTGCGGTCCAGGTGCGACCAGCGTCCGTCCAGCCAGTCGGCCTTGTTGGGCTTGTAGTCCTTGCCGGCCTCGAACTCCTCGTTCAGGTGGGCCTGGAAGGCGGCCTTCATGTCCTCGATCTCGCCCTCGGGGATCAGGCCGTCCTTGACCAGCCGCTCGGTATAGAGCGCCAGCGTCGTCTTGTGCGACTTGATGCGCTTGTACATGATCGGGTTGGTGAACATCGGCTCGTCGCCTTCGTTGTGACCGAAGCGGCGATAGCAGAAGATGTCGATGACCACGTCCTTGTGGAACTTCTGGCGGAACTCGGTCGCGACCTTGGCGGCATGGACCACCGCCTCGGGGTCGTCGCCGTTGACGTGGAAGATCGGCGCCTCGACCATCAGCGCGATGTCGGTCGGATAGGGCGACGAGCGCGAGAAGTGCGGCGCCGTGGTGAAGCCGATCTGGTTGTTGACGACGATATGCATGGTGCCGCCGGTGCGGTGGCCGCGGATGCCGGACAATTGCAGCCCCTCGGCCACGACGCCCTGGCCCGCGAAGGCCGCGTCGCCGTGCAGCAGGACCGCCATCACCTTGCTGCGGTCGGCATCTCCGATCTGGTCCTGCTTGGCGCGGACCTTGCCCAGGACGACGGGGTTCACCGCTTCCAGGTGGCTGGGGTTCGCGGTCAGGGACAGGTGCACCACGTTGCCGTCGAATTCCCGGTCGCTGGACGCGCCCAGGTGATACTTCACGTCGCCCGATCCGTCGACATCCTCGGGCTTGAAGCTGCCGCCCTGAAACTCGTTGAAGATCGCGCGATAGGGCTTGCGCATCACGTTGGCCAGGATGTTCAGGCGGCCCCGGTGAGGCATCCCGATCACGATCTCCTTCAGGCCCAGGTTGCCGCCGCGCTTGATGATCTGTTCCATCGCGGGGATCAGCGCCTCGCCGCCGTCGAGGCCAAAGCGCTTGGTGCCGGTGTATTTCACGTGCAGGAACTTCTCGAAGCCCTCGGCTTCGACCATCTTGTTCAGGATGGCCTTGCGCCCCTCGCGGGTGAAGGCGATCTCCTTGCCGTACCCCTCGATCCGCTCCTTCAGCCAGGCGGCTTCCTCGGGGTTCGAGATGTGCATGTACTGCAGCGCGAAGGTGCCGCAATAGGTGCGCTTCACGATGTCCACGATCTGGCGCATGGACGCGACCTGGAGCCCCAGCACGTTGTCGATGAAGATCGGGCGGTCCATGTCGGCCTCGGTGAAGCCGTAGGACTTGGGTTCCAGTTCCGGGTGCGGGGTCTGGTCGCGCATGCCCAGCGGGTCGATGTCGGCGATCAGGTGGCCGCGGATCCGGTAGGCGCGGATCAGCATCAGCGCGCGGATCGAATCCAGCACCGCGCGTTTCACCTGGTCGTCGCTGACCTCGACGCCCTTCTCGGCGGCCTTCGCGCGGATCTTGTCGGCGGCACCCTTCGCCTCGGCGGCGGCCGGGCCCCAGTCGCCGGTCAGGGCGGCGGTCAGGTCGTCGGTCGGCGTGGGCGGCCAATCGCGGCGCGCCCAGCTCGGCCCCTGCGCCTCGCGCTTGACGTCCAGTTCGGCGTCCCCCAGCGCCCGGAAGAAGGCGGCCCAGGCCTCGTCGACCGCGTTCGGGTCGCCGGCATAGCGGGCATACATCTGTTCGAGGTATTCCGCATTGTGCCCCTGCATGAAGCTGGAGGCATGAAACAGGTCGTTGGAGCTTTGGTCCGTCATGATTCCAATGTCCTTCTGTCCGGCCCGTGAAGCCGCGGGAGAGGGGGTCGCCGACCCGCCGTCGCGCGGCTTTCAGGCAGTTGCGCGCGCGCCCCGGACCGACCGGAGCGCGCGCCGTTCCTCACTTGCCGATCGCCTTCAGAACGGCTTCGCCCAGGCCCGCCGGGCTGTCGGCGACGACGATGCCCGCGGCCTTCATCGCCTCGATCTTGTCCTCGGCGCCGCCCTTGCCGCCGGCGACGATGGCGCCCGCATGGCCCATGCGCCGGCCCGGAGGGGCGGTGCGCCCGGCGATGAAGCCTGCGGTCGGCTTCCAGCGGCCCTTCTTCTTCTCGGAGGCCAGGAAGGCGGCGGCGTCTTCCTCGGCCGATCCGCCGATCTCGCCGATCATGATGATCGCCTCGGTCTCGTCATCGGCCAGGAACCATTCCAGCACGTCGATATGTTCCGTCCCCTTGATCGGGTCGCCGCCGATGCCCACGCAGGTCGATTGCCCCAGGCCCACGTCGGTGGTCTGCTTCACCGCCTCGTATGTCAGCGTGCCCGACCGCGACACGACGCCCACCTTGCCGCGCTTGTGGATGTGGCCCGGCATGATGCCGATCTTGCAGGCGTCGGGCGTGATGACGCCCGGGCAGTTCGGCCCGATCAGGCGGGACGACGATCCCTCCAGCGCGCGCTTCACCTTCATCATGTCCAGAACCGGGATGCCTTCGGTGATGCAGACGATCACCTCCATCCGGGCGTCGATGGCTTCCAGGATCGAATCGGCGGCGAAGGGGGGCGGGACATAGATCACGGTGGCGTTCGCCTCCGTCGCGTGTTTCGCCTCGTGGACCGAGTTGAACACCGGCAGGTTCAGGTGGGTCTGGCCGCCCTTGCCCGGCGTCACGCCGCCGACCATCTTCGTGCCGTAGGCGATCGCCTGTTCGCTGTGGAAGGTCCCCTGCGAGCCGGTGAAGCCCTGACAGATCACCTTGGTGGTTTCATCGATGAGAACTGCCATCGTGTTCGTCCCTCATGTCTGCGCGGGCTTGATCGCCAGCGCCTGGATGTTGTCGTCGAGCCAGATCTTGTGCCGGTTCACGAGTTTGAAGTGGAATCCGGCCCGTTCGACGGCGCGCCGCAGAGTGGCCGGGGTGAAATAGTTGACATGGTCCGGATAGCGGAAGCCGGCCCAGCGATTGCCCGACGCCATGCGGTTCAGCGCGGCGAAATTCGGCACGCGGATGAAGGCGCGCCCGCCGGGGCGCAGCGCGCGCAGGCAGCCCGCCAGAAGGCGGGGGTAATCGGTTTCGTGCTCCAGGTAGGAATGCATCATCACGCTGTCGAAATAGCCCTCGGGCCAGTCGAAGATGCGCTCGGCCCCGGGGCCCTGCAGGCATTCCCCGCCGCGCGCGCGCATGATCGCATCGGCCTTCGCCGCCAGCGCGCGGCTGAGTTCGATCCCGTGGGGCACGAAGGGCGCGTCGAACCGCACCACGTCGCCGCAGCCGATGTCCAGGATGCGGCCCGGCCCCAGCAGGCGGTGATAGCGCCGCATGATCCCGTCGCCGCGCAGCCGGTAGCCCAGGCCGCGCACCCGCGCCGCCAGCCGCCTGAGCGGGCCGCGCGCCCCGGCGCGCCGTGCATCCTCCGCCCAGAAGGTCGTCTCCCAGGCGAAATCCTCCTCGAGCGCCGCGTATTCGATCGGGTTGCCCAGGAAGACGAAGCCGCAGTCCCCGCAGCGGCAGACCTGCCATTCGTCCCTGGAACAGCGGGGCAGCGCCACGAGGTCCTTGCCGCCGCAATCGGGGCAGGGGCGCAGGGCGCTGCCCTGCGGGGCCGGGGCGATCTGTTGGGGGGGTGCGGACATCTCTGGTCTCGTGTTCACGGGGCCGGCCGGGGGGGCGGCCAATCCCTTACCCCTTGACCGCCTTCACGATCTTCTCGGCGCCGTCCTTCAGGTTGTCGGCAGCGATCACGTTCAGGCCGCTTTCGGCGATGATCGCCTTGCCCTTCTCGACGTTGGTGCCTTCCAGGCGCACGACCAGCGGCACCTTCAGGCCCACTTCCTTGACGGCCGCGATCACGCCTTCCGCGATCACGTCGCAGCGCATGATGCCGCCGAAGATATTGACGAGGATCCCCTTCACCTGCGGGTCGCTGGTGATGATCTTGAAGGCTTCCGTCACCTTCTCCCGGGTCGCGCCGCCGCCCACGTCGAGGAAGTTGGCAGGCTCGGCCCCGTAGAGCTTGATGATGTCCATCGTCGCCATGGCCAGGCCCGCGCCGTTGACCATGCAGCCGATCTCGCCATCGAGCGCGATGTAGTTCAGGTCGTATTTCGAGGCTTCCAGTTCCTTCGGATCTTCCTCGGTGGTGTCGCGCAACTCGGCGATGTCGGGGTGGCGGTAGATCGCGTTGCCGTCGAAGCCCATCTTGGCGTCGAGGCATTTCAGATCGCCCGCATCGGTCACGATCAGCGGGTTGATCTCGAGCATCTCCATGTCCTTGTCGGTGAAGAGCTGGTAGAGCGTGCCCATCAGTCCGACGCATTGCTTGATCTGCTTGCCTTCAAGGCCCAGCGCGAAGGCGATGCGGCGGCCATGGAAGGCCTGGTAGCCCGTCGCGGGATCGACGGCGAAGGACAGGATCTTCTCGGGCGTCTTGGCGGCCACTTCCTCGATATCCATGCCGCCCTCGGTCGAGCAGACGAAGGAAATGCGCGATGTGCCGCGGTCGACCAGCAGCGCCAGATACAATTCGCGCTCGATGCCCGATCCGTCCTCGATATAGATGCGGTTGACCTGCTTGCCCGCGGGGCCGGTCTGGTGGGTCACCAGCGTGCGGCCCAGCATCTTCTTGGCCTCGGCGGCGGCTTCCTCGACCGACTTGGTCAGGCGCACGCCGCCCTTCTCGCCGGCATCGGCCTCCTTGAACCTGCCCTTGCCGCGGCCGCCCGCGTGGATCTGGGCCTTGACCACCCACATCGGACCGTCCAGTGCGCCGGCGGCGGTCTTGGCGTCCTCGGCCTTCAGGACGACGCGACCGTCAGAGACCGGCGCGCCGTAGCTGCGCAGCAGGGCCTTGGCCTGGTATTCGTGAATGTTCATGGAGAAACTGTCCCGTTCGGTTGGTTGTTGGGCCCGGTGTATATGCTGGCGGTTCACGGCCCGTGAATCGATTTTTTGCCGCAGGGCGGCGTTTCGGCGGAAAAAGCGACATTTGTGATCACGGCTAGAAAAACTGTGATCACATTCCTTTCCGGGGAGGACGGGCCAACCCGAATCCAAAGCTGTCGAGTGTCGCCGATGTCGGCTTGCTTGCGCCGGGTCGGCCGCCTGGCGCGCCTCAGACCGTTGCGATCCGCGCGAGGACGGCGCGAAGCGTCGCCTCGGTCTTCGCCGCGATCTCGTCCAGTTCCGCGTCGGTGGCGTTCAACGGCGGGGCAAGGATCACATGGTCGCCCGCGTTGCCATCGGCATTTCCCGAAGACGGATAGCAGATCAGGCCGCGCGCCATGGCTTCGGACCTCACACGCTCGGCCAGGCGAAGGTTCGGGTCGAAGGGCGCTTTGGTCTCGCGGTCGCGCACCAGTTCGATGCCGATGAAATATCCGCGCCCGCGCACGTCGCCCACGGCCTCGACCGGGGCCAGACGCTGGCGCAAGTCCGCGATCCACCGGGGGGCCCGGCCGGCGACATGGGCGACCAGGCCTTCCTCCTCGATGATGCGCTGCACCGCCACACCGGCGGCAAGGCAGGCCGTGTGGCCGGAATAGGTATGCGCGGTCAGGGGGGCGCCCGATCCCGCCCGGAAAACGTCGCCGATGCGCCTTGTATAGACCGCCGCGCCCAAGGGCAGATAGCCGCCCGACAACCCCTTTGCGGTGGTCACGATGTCCGGCACGATCCCGTCGACCTGCGACGCGCGCCAGGCACCGCAGCGTCCCGCGCCGCACATCACCTCGTCCGAGATCACCAGGATCCCGTTGGCGTGGCACAGGTCGGTGACGGCCTTCGCATAGCCCTCGGGTGCGGGGACCGCGCCGCCCGCGGCGCCCACGACCGGTTCGAAGATGAAGGCGGCTACGCGGTCGGGTCCGATCCGTTCGATCTCGGCCCTCAGTTCCGCCACCAGATGCGGCACCAGGGCGTTCTCGCCCACACCCTCCGGCGGGCGATAGGCATTCGCGGCGCTGACGCGTCCGACCGCGGGCAGAGCGCCCTCGAAGGGCCGACGCCGGGCTTCGAAACCCGAGAGCGCCGTCGCCATCAGCGTGTTGCCGTGCCAGGACCGATGCCGTGCGATGAACCGGGTGCGTTGGGGCTCGCCGCGTTCGAAATGGTATTGCAGCGCGATCTTGATCGCGCTTTCCACGGCTTCCGAGCCGCCGGTGACAAAGACCATCTCGCTCAGATCCGCCCCCATCGCGCGGGCGACCCGGTCGGTCATCTCCTCGAGCGGGTCGGAGGTGAACGAGAAGCGATAGCCGTGCGCGACGCGGTCCATCTGCTCGGCCACCGCACGATTGACGCGCGGGTCGGCGTGGCCGATGCAATAGACGGCGGGACCGCAGGACCCGTCGATATACTGGCGGCCGTCGGTGTCCCACAGATAGCTTCCGCGCCCGTGGCTGATCCGCGGCATGGTCCCCGAACCGCCGCCGAAGGCCGCGGGAAAAGGCGTTGTGGTCTTCTGCATCGCTGGCCCTGTCATGTTCGGCTTCTGCGGCGTCAGCATCCTGCCGAGGCGACGGCAATGCAAGGCCGTGCGACGTCGCTTCTGCAGGTCGTGATGCGAGGGCCCGGCGGTCAGGCCGGCACCGCCTCGATCAGCGACTGCCCGCGCGGCAGCATCCGGTCGCGGAACACGGGCTCGAACCCGGCGGCGCGTGTCAGGCGCGCGGCCTCGTCCCGGCTCAGGTGATAGGGCGGGCGGTCGGGATGCGTCACCACCCCGTCGGGCTGGCGGAAAGGACCCGCCGCCGCAGTCTCGGGGGCGAGAAAGACGGTGAACATCAGGCGCCGGAGACGCGGCAGCCTCTGTCGGATGCGGGCCAGCCCCTGGGCCACCACGTCGCGGGGCAGATGGGTGAAGACCGCGAAACAGATCGCGTGGGTGATCGTGTCCGGCACGCCGGGCAGGGCGAATTCGGCATCCTCGATCAGGTGATCCTCGGGCAGGCGCGACGGGTCGGCAAGTTCGGCCTCGCGCCCGCGCAGCATCAGCGCGCGGCTGGCATCGGTCGCCCAGTAATGCCCCGGCTCCAGATACTCGACCGCCTTGCAGCCCAGCCGCAGCGCGCCCGCGCCGATATCCAGCAGGTGATGATGCGGCGCCAGCCCCGCCTCGCGCAGGATCCGCATCTGGATGCGGCCCGTCTCGTCCCAGCGTCCGCCCACGATGTCGCGGTGGCGGCCCTCGGCCAGCGCGCGGTCATAGAAGGCGGGCGCAAGATAAGGCGACGACGGACGCGCGCGCGTCACGCCGTCTCGCCCCCGGTCTTCTTCCCGGCCGCGGCCTTCATCCGCGCCAGCAGGGCGGCCTTCTTCTCGGCGGCGGCTCCGGCTGCCTTGGGCGCTCCGCGCCGCGGCAGGTCGAGCGGGCGCTGGTTGTCCTTGGTCAAGAGGCGCGTTCCGGATTTTCCCTGTGCCATGGTTCCTCCCGGCGCTGTGGATGCCTCTGCGCTAGCACGCCGGCGCGCAAAGAAAAAGACGCCGTGGGGTCACGGCGTCCTTTCATCCCGGCCAGCGTGCCGCCGGATCAGGCCAGCGACGGATCGATCGCCTTGCAGGCATCGACCAGGCCCTGAACGGCCTTCACCGAATGGTCAAACATCGCCTTCTCGTCCTTGGTCAGCTTGATGTCGGCGATCCGCTCGATCCCGCCCGCGCCGATCACCGTCGGCACGCCCACATACATGCCCTTCAGGCCGAATTCGCCGTCGCACCAGGCCGCGCAGGGCAGCAGGCGCTTCTGGTCCTTGAGGTAGGCCTCGGCCATCTCGATCGCGCTGGTGGCCGGCGCGTAGAAGGCGCTGCCGGTCTTCAGCAGGCCCACGATCTCGGCGCCGCCGTCGCGGGTGCGCTGCACGATTCCGTCCAGCTTTTCCTGCGTGGTCCAGCCCATCGACACGAGGTCGGGCAGGGGAATGCCCGCCACGGTGGAATAGCGCACCAGCGGCACCATCGTGTCGCCGTGGCCGCCCAGAACGAAGGCCGTGACGTCCTTCATCGACACGTCGAATTCCAGGCTCAGGAAATGGCGGAAGCGCGCGCTGTCCAGAACGCCGGCCATGCCGCAGACCATGTGATGCGGCAGGCCCGAGAATTCCCGCAGCGCCCAGACCATCGCGTCCAGCGGGTT
>SBFT01000087.1 GCA_006227805.1 Paracoccaceae bacterium | reverse complement strand
GAAGGCGCCCGCATCGGTGACCTTGTTCAGCACGACGATGTCGGCAAATTCGATCTGTTCGGTCAGCAGGGTGACAAGGCTGCGGTCGTCACCGATCCCTGCCGTCTCGCCCCGGTCGGACAGGAAATCGTGGCTGGAAAAATCGTTCAGCAGGTTGGCGGCATCCACCACCGTCACCATCGCATCCAGCCGGGCAAGGTCGGACAGGCTGAAGCCCGCCTCATCGCGAAACTCGAACGTTGCCGCCACGGGCAAGGGTTCGGCAATGCCGGTGGATTCGATCAGCAGCCAGTCGAACCGCCCTTCACCTGCCAGCCGCTTCACCTCGGACAGAAGGTCATCGCGCAGCGTGCAGCAGATGCAGCCGTTGGTCAGTTCAACCAGCTTCTCCTGCGCATGGTTCAGGCTGGCCCCGGCGGCGATCAGGTCGGCGTCGATGTTCACCTCGGACATGTCGTTGACGATCACCGCGACCCGGCGACCTTCGCGGTTGTTGAGAATGCGGTTCAGAAGCGTGGTCTTGCCCGCGCCCAGAAACCCCGAGAGCACAGTGACCGGAAGGCGATCCTGCATGGCGACTCCTGCGTAGGGACTGACGCTGTTTGTTATAGTATCACGTAACACCCGGCAAGGGCCCGCGCGCCGCGGCATCCGGGGCCCGGCGCCGCACGCGCACCTGCGTCCCCGCGGCCCCTGTGCCCTTTCCCCGGCCTGCCCAAGGGAAAACCGCGCGGCGAACTTCGGCACGGCGCGAATCACGCCCGGATCCATCCGGCCCCCGGTGATCTGCCGGACAGGATCGCGCGCCCGGGCGGTCTGGCCGCGCTTCCGGCCGCCATTCCGAAGGCGCCGGCAAGGGTCCGGCTTTTTCCCCGGCAGGCCCACATTTTCCGCTTGCAGCCCGCCGCATGGGACAGTATCTGACGTCTCACCCAACGGATGCGGGCGTAGCTCAGGGGTAGAGCATTACCTTGCCAAGGTAAGGGTCGTGAGTTCGAATCTCATCGCCCGCTCCAATTACACACTGACCCGAATGGCCGCCCCCTGGGCGGCTTTCGTCGTTTTGACAACCACGTGGCGCACAAGCCCGCGCCGGGAGATCCCGCGATGACCGCATTGTCCGATCTGGGCCAGGAACTGGCCACGCTGATCCTGATGCTGGGGTATCTGGCCTCGGCGGTCCTGGCGGCCTCGGCGGCCCTGCAGGGCGTGCGGCACGGCTTCGATCCCTTCGGCGCGACGGTCCTGGCCTTCGCGACGGCGCTGGGCGGGGGCACGTTGCGCGACCTGTTCCTCGGTCGCACGCCGGTCTTCTGGATCGCCGATCCGACCTACCTGGCGGTCATCATCCCGGTGGCGCTGCTGGCCTACCTGGCGGCGCGGCGGATGCCGTCGGGGGAAGGACAGCGGCTGCGCCTGCTGCTGCGGCTGGATGCCGTGGGGCTCGCGCTCTTCACGCTGGTGGGCGTGCGCATCGCGCAGGATGCGGGCGCGCACTGGATCATCGCGATCGTGCTGGGCTGCATCACCGGCACGGTGGGCGGCATGATCCGGGATGTCCTGTGCAACGTGGCGCCCGCCATCCTGCGCGAGGATCTCTATGCCACGATCTCGCTGGCGGGCGGCGCGCTCTACCTGGTTCTCGACCCTGTGATCGGCACCCAGGCGGCGCTGGCGGTCAGCTTCACCGCGATGATGGCGGCGCGGCTTGTGACCCTGGCGCGCAAGGCGTGATCCCCGGCGTGGACCCATCCGGCATGAGGTCGCTGAAATAGGTATAGGCGGCCCGGCCCGCCTTTTTCGAGGCATAGAGCGCGCGGTCCGCATCCTGCAGCATCCTGTCCGCCTGGGGCGTGTCATAGGCGCCCGAGAGCACGATGCCGATGCTGCACGAGGTGCGGCAGATCTGGCCCTGGAACAGGATCGGCGCATTCAGGCGCGTGATCAGGCGGGTGGCGATGCGGTCCAGAATGTCGCGCTCCTGCACGAAGGGCAGAAGGACCACGAACTCGTCGCCCCCCACCCGGGCGACGATGTCGCTCTCGCGGGTTTCCTCGGACATGATCGCTGCGAAATGGCGCAGGACGTGATCGCCCGCCGCATGTCCCGCCGTGTCGTTCACGGCCTTGAAGTAGTCCAGATCGACATGCATCAGCGCGAAATCCCGGCCTTCCGCGATCATGCGGTGGATGGCGCGGTCGAGCGCCCGGCGGTTCTTCAACCCCGTCAGCATGTCGGTCTGGGCCTGACCCTCGGCCGCGCGCCGCGCCTCTTCCAGCCGCTGGTTGAGATGGCGCGAGGCGGCCATCGCCGCCGACTTCGCCTCGGCCAGGTAGAGCATCTCGACCGTCAGGTCGGTCGGCGCGAAATCGGCGCCAGTCAGGTCGTAATCGGCCAGGCTTTCGGGCAGCGATATGCCGAAGGACAGGTTCAGGATGACGCCCTCGCCCAGGGGTGCGGGGGCTGCGACACCGTTCAGGGCCGTGCAGGCGGGATGGCGGAAGCGCAGGTGCAGCTTGCGCCCGGCCCGGGCCAGGATCGCGGCGACGTCGGTGATCCCGCGCGGGCGCAGCACCTCGACCAGGTCGAAGACATCCGTGCCCGTCAGGTCCTGATCCGGCCGCAGCTTGCGCAGGGTCGGGCCGGCATGGGCGATGCGCCCGCACGGCAGGATCAGCATGTGCATCGGGCACAGGATGTCCAGCGCCAGCGTCAGGTCCGCCGCCCGGGTCATGACGCCGCGCGGCTCAAGGTGAAGAGGTTGCCCGCGGTGAAGCGGCTGGCGATTAGGCGGATCGAGATGACCTGCGCGCCCTCGGCCTGCCTGCCCGTCTCGAGGATCACGAGGGCACCGTAATCATCCGCCATCGCCCGCAGCACGCCCGTCAGCACGTTGTGATAGCCCGGCAGACCGGGCTGGCAGATCAACTCGCATTCGCCCGGCGCCACCCAGACCAGTTCGAGGCCGGGCAGGCACAGGTCCGAGACCGCCAGCCGGACCCGATCGGGCAGATCGTCCAGCGACATCAGGAAATCCTCGAACGTGGTGCCGCAGAAGCGCAGCAGGCGGCGGATGCCCGGGATCGCGGGATGCGTGACGAGGAACGTGCCCAGGTCTTCCAGAACCTCGTCCCGGTCGCGGTTCAGGAGGGCGCAAAGCGCATCGAGCAGGGCCAGCGTCAGGTCCGGCGGATAGACCAGCATCGCCTCGAACCCGTCGAGGTCCAGACCGGCCTGGCGGCAGGCATCGCCCCACAGCGCAGCCCCGTAGGTCTGCGTCACGAAGGATTGGATCGACGTGTTGATCAGCCCGTGCATCGCCGCCTCTTGCCCTGGACGCGCAGATTGGAGGCGACGGGTTAACGGGCGCGTAACAAGTCGAATTGTCGCGAGTTTTCGCGGCCCGGGTCTGACCGGGCGGGCCCGCCTTGTGCCGCGTCGGCCCGGACAGCCCCCGGCCCCCCGGGGTCAGTTGCCGGGCACCAGCATCAGCCCGTCCACGGAAAGCCCCCTTATGCCGCTGTCGACGGGCCGGAGGCGTCCGCCAAGGACATCGTCGATGGCGCTCCGCCCCGGCGCGGCCCAGGTCTCGCCCGCGATGTCATACATTTCACGCACCCTGTCGATGCGACCGTTCCGGATCACCACGTGGGCGGCCTG
>SBFT01000348.1 GCA_006227805.1 Paracoccaceae bacterium | reverse complement strand
TGCTTGCCCCGGTTGCGGCCCTGCAGCATTCCGATGAAGGCCTCGGGCGCGGCCTCCAGCCCCTCGGCCACGTCCTCGAGATAGGCGATCTCGCCCGCGGCGACACGTGGGGCCACATCGGCCAGGAACTCGGGCAGACGCCCCCAGTGGTCCGAGATGATGAAGCCCGTGACGCTGAGCCGGTTCACCAGGATCGTGCGCCAGGTGCGGGGCAGGAGGTCGCGCGTCCCGCCCGCATTGGCGCCCAGCCCGCCCGCGTTGTACCAGGCGATCATGCCGCAGACGGGGATCCGGCCGCCCACGTTCATCAGCGGCAGGACCGCGTCCAGGACCACGCCGCCGACATTCTCGAAATAGACGTCGATGCCTTGCGGACAGGCGGTGCCCAGAGCCTCGCGCAGGGATTTCGCGTCGGGGTAGGCGCGGTGATCGAGGCAGGCATCGAAGCCGAAGAGCTGGGTGGCAAGCCGGCATTTGTCAGGCCCGCCGGCGATGCCGACGACGCGCAGGCCCGCCGCCTGCGCCAGTTGTCCGACCATCGAACCCACGGGACCCGTCGCCGCCGCGACGACCAGCGTCTCGCCTTTCTGCGGGCGGCCATAGGCGTGCAGACCGTGCCAGCCGGTGAAGCCCGGCATTCCGAGGACCCCCAGCGCAGTGGACAAGGGCGCCGCATCCGGGTCGAGGCGGCGCACTTCGCGGCCGCGCGCCACCGCGTGGCTGGCCCATCCGAAGGGGCCCATCACGTGATCGCCGGGCACGAAGGCGGCATCGCGCGAGGCGATCACGCGGCCCACCGCGCCGCCTTCCATCTTGCCGCCGATCGCGACGGCCTGGGCATAGGACCTGGCGTCATCCATGCGGCCGCGCATGTAAGGATCGAGCGACAGCCACAGGACCTCGACCAGGACCTCGCCTTCGCCCGGGTCGGGAATGGGGGCCGTTTCCAGTCGAAAATCCTCGGGGCTTGGCAGGCCGTCGGGGCGGCGGGCCAGGACGATGCGGCGCAGGTTCGGGGTCATGTCGGGGGCCTCCTCATGTTCCTGCGCAGGGTGGGCGCGCTTTGCGCCCTTGGCAAGGGCGCGCGCGCGTCCTATACGCGCGGCCTGAACCACAGGAGCCTCGGGTCACATGGTCGCAAGCGCGAACCTCAACATCATGGTCAAGGCCGCGCGCCGCGCCGCCAGGTCGCTGGTCAAGGATTTCCGCGAGGTCGAGAACCTGCAGGTCTCGATGAAGGGCGCGGGCGACTTCGTGTCGAAGGCCGACCTGGCCGCCGAGGCGATCCTGAAGGAAGACCTCATGGGCGCGCGCCCCAATTACGGCTGGCTGGCCGAGGAAGGCGCCGAGATCGCGGGCGTCGACCCGACCCGCCGCTGGATCGTGGATCCGCTCGACGGGACCACCAACTTCCTGCACGGCCTGCCGCATTGGGCGATCTCGATCGCGCTCGAGCACAAGGGCGAGATCGTCGCGGGCGTCATCTTCGATGCCGCCAAGGACGAGATGTTCTGGGCCGAGAAGGGCCAGGGCGCCTGGATGAACGACAGCCGCCTGCGGGTGTCCTCGCGCCGCAGGATGATCGAGACGATCCATGCGACCGGATTGCCTTTCGGCGGGCGCAGCGATCTGCCCGCCACGCTGAAGGACCTGGCGCGGCTGCTGCCGGCCTGTGCGGGCGTGCGG
Organism: Paracoccaceae bacterium; assembly: GCA_006227805.1. Taxonomy (GTDB): domain Bacteria; phylum Pseudomonadota; class Alphaproteobacteria; order Rhodobacterales; family Rhodobacteraceae; genus JAGYKE01. Next base: position 1,977 of record SBFT01000348.1, on the reverse strand, counting down.
CGCTGGGGGTCCGCGGCGCTGGACCTGGCCTATGTGGCGGCCGGGCGCTATGACGGCTTCTGGGAGCGCCGTCTGAACCCCTGGGACCTGGCTGCGGGAGAACTCATCGTGCGCGAGGCGGGCGGCTTCGTGCAGCCCATCGACCCCGCGGGCAAGGTCCTCGAGGACGGTGAGATCATCGCCGCCAACCCGCACATCTTCGATGCCTTCGCCAGTCTGATCCGGGGCTGATCCGGGGCTGATCCGGGGCTGATCCGGCCCGGGGGGCCTCAGCGGCGGATCTTCGGGATCCGGCTTTCCACGATCGTGTAGCGCGCCTCGGGGTGGGGTGGGTGGCCATCGGTGCGGGCCCAGAAGGCGGGTCCGCCCAGCCTGCGCCAGAGCGGTATCGTCAGCACCAGGCCCACGACGAAGCCCCCGGCATGGGCCCAGTAGGCGACGCCGCCTTCATCGGGGTTGGCGCCGAGGCCGCCCACGAACTGCATCGCGAACCAGACCGCCAGCATGATCCAGGCCGGGATCGGGATGATCCGGAAGATCACGATCAGGATCAGCAGGATGTCCACCCGCGCCCTGGGAAACAGCAGCAGGTAGCCGCCCATGACGCCGGCGATCGCGCCCGATGCGCCGACGGTCGGCACATTCGACCAGGGTGCGGCCAGGATGTGGATCACGCCCGCGCCCAGGCCCGAGGCGAGGTAGAAGCCCAGGAACCGGCCGTGACCCATCTCGTCTTCCAGGTTGTCGCCGAAGATCCACAGGAACAGCATGTTGCCTGCCAGGTGCATGAAGCCCGCGTGGATGAACATCGAGGTGAACAGCGTCCCGTATCCCGCGCCCTGGGTCACGTCGCGGGGCACGATTCCCCAGTCGAGGTAGACCCGCATCAGCGCCCGGTCGTCGCCCATGACGGGCAGCATCGCCAGGAAGACCGCGACGTTCAGCGCGATCAGCGCCCAGGTGACATAGGGCGTTCGGCCCGAGGGGTTGTGGTCGCGGATCGGGAACATGGACGCAACGCTGGCGTGCGCGGGGCTGTCGGTCAAGCGCGAAGGTCTTGACGCGGCGCGAAATCGGCCGACCCTTGTCCTCATGACCATCCTGCGCGCCATCGCTGTCTGCCTGGGGCTGGGGGCCGCGGGGCCGCTTGCGGCTGAAGGCTGCCCCTCGGTCCCCGATCACGGTCTCGCCTTCGAGGCCCTGGTGTCGGCGCTGCAGTCCGCGCAGGGCGAGGCCGAGGCGCGCGAGATCTCGGCCCGGATGTGGGAGATCTGGACCGATGCGCCGGACGAACTGGCCCAGTCCATGCTCGACCGGGGCATGGGCCTGCGGGCGGCGGGGGACCTTAAGGGCTCGGTCGCGGTGCTGGACGACCTCGTCGCCTATTGTCCCGACTATGCCGAGGGCTGGAACCAGCGCGCCTTCGCGCGGTTCCTGGCGCGGGATTTCGAGGCGGCGCTGGGCGATCTGGACGCGGCGCTGCGGCTGTCGCCGCGCCATGTGGGGGCCTTGTCGGGCAAGGCGCTGACACTGGTGGGGCTGGGCCGGCGAGAGGCCGCGCGCGACGCACTGGACGCAGCGCTGGCCATCAACCCCTGGCTGGCCGAGCGCGCCCTGATCGCGCCGGGCGGCCCGCTGGCGCCGCCGGGCACCGACCTCTAGGGTCCTTCCGGCCTTTTCGCCGCCCGTCCGCGCGGCTAAGGTCGCCCGCGGGCCCGCGTGGTGGAATGGTAGACACACGAGACTTAAAATCTTGCGGCGGCGACGCCGTGCCGGTTCGAGTCCGGCCGCGGGCACCAAGTCCCTTGTTTGCCGACCGCCTCTGGCTGCATCAGGCAGGCCTCAGCTTTCCTTCTCCATGGTGAAGGTCAGCGGAAACCCTTCGGCCGCACCCATGTCGTTGGCGCGGCGGCATTTTTCCTCGGCCACTTCGCGGGTGAAGACCGCGACGACGCAGGAGCCCTTCCGATGCGCGGT
>SBFT01000395.1 GCA_006227805.1 Paracoccaceae bacterium | reverse complement strand
GCGCTCGGCCTCGGCCGCGGCTTCGGCGGCGCGGCCGGCCGCGATGATCTCGGCCTTGCGGGGCACGAAGTGGGCGCCCCCGCTCATCTCGTAGAAGGCCACGCCCATGAACGCGAAGGACAGAAGGATATACTTGTTCATGGCGTCCCCCTAGGACACGTCTCGAAATACAGGCTCGACCCCCCGACCGGAAAGCGCGGCAGCGCGGTCGAGAAGCGGAGTGTAGCCGATAAACCGATTCGACGCGCCCCGGTGAGGGGAAAAACAGGCGCATCGCCCCGCGCCCGGAAATCCGTGGCACGGGGGGCACGCGCGCTTGCCGGGGCCGTCCGGGCCGCGTATCACATCATCTATGACGGATCTTCTCGACGACCCCAACATGAACCCCGCCGAGGTCTCGGAACCGCTGCGCCGCGCCATAGGCGAGCGCTATCTGACCTATGCGCTGTCGACCATCATGCACCGCGCCCTGCCCGATGCGCGCGACGGGCTGAAGCCGGTTCACCGCCGGATCATCTACGCGATGAGCCGCCTGCGGCTGAACGCGGGCGGGCGGTTCCTGAAATCCGCCAAGATCAGCGGCGACACGATGGGCGACTTCCACCCCCATGGCGACGCCGCGATCTACGACGCGATGGCGCGGCTGGCGCAGGATTTCAACGTGCGTTACCCGCTGGTCGACGGGCAGGGCAATTTCGGCAACATCGACGGCGACAACCCCGCCGCCAGCCGCTACACCGAAGCCCGCATGACCATCGTGGCCGAGGCGCTGCTGGAGGGTCTGGACGAGAACGCCGTCGACTTCCGCGACAATTACGACGGCCGCCTGACCGAACCGGCGGTCCTGCCCGCGTCTTTCCCGAACCTGCTGGCCAACGGCGCGTCGGGGATCGCGGTGGGGATGGCCACGAACATCCCGCCCCACAACATCGCGGAACTCTGCGACGCCTGCCTGCACCTTATCAAGACGCCGGACGCGCGCGACGACACGCTTCTGAACTTCGTGCCGGGCCCCGACTTTCCCACCGGCGGCGTGATCGTGGAAGACCGCGAGACACTGGCCCAGGCCTATCGCACCGGGCGTGGCAGCATAAGGCTTCGTGCGACCTGGGGCGTCGAGGACCTGGGCCGCGGCCAGTGGCAGATCGTCGTCACCGAGATCCCCTACCAGGTGCAGAAGTCCAAGCTGATCGAGAAGCTGGCCGAACTGATCCAGACCAAGAAGATCCCGATCCTGGCCGATGTGCGCGACGAAAGCGCCGAGGACGTGCGCGTGGTCCTGGAACCGCGGTCCAAGAACGTGGACCCCGAGGTCCTGATGGGGATGCTGTTCCGCAACTCGGACCTCGAGGTGCGGTTCTCGCTGAACATGAACGTCCTGATCGACGGGGTGACGCCCAAGGTCTGCTCGATGAAGGAGGTGTTGCGCGCCTTCCTCGATTTCCGGCGCGAGGTGCTGATCCGGCGCAGCCAGCACCGGATGGAGAAGATCGACCACCGGCTGGAAGTGCTGGAAGGCCTGATCGTCGCCTTCCTCAATCTCGACCGCGTGATCGACATCATCCGCTATGACGACGACCCCAAGGCCGCGCTGATGCGCGAGGACTGGTCGCTGGACCACCCCCGCGCGATGTCGGAAAAGGATTACGTGCCGCCCGGCCCCGGTGAAGGGGAACTGAGCGACCTTCAGGCGGAATCGATCCTGAACATGCGCCTGCGCAGCCTGCGCCGTCTGGAAGAGATGGAGCTTCTGCGCGAACAGGCCGAGCTGATGGAGGAACGCGCCGGCCTCGAAGACCTGCTGGAGGACGAAGGCCTGCAATGGGCGCGCATCGCCGACCAGCTGAAAGACACGAAGAAGACCTTCGGCAAGGATTATCCCGGCGGCGCGCGGCGCACCCGCTTCGGCAAGGCGGGCGCGATCGAGGACGTGCCGATCGAGGCGATGATCGACCGTGAACCCGTCACCATCGTCTGTTCCCAGATGGGCTGGATCCGCGCGATGACCGGCCATATCGACCTGACCCGCGAAATGAAGTTCAAGGACGGCGACGGCCCGCGCTTCATCTTCCATGCCGAGACCACCGACAAGCTGCTGCTGGCGGGCTCGAACGGGCGCTTCTTCACGTTGCAGGCCGCCAGCCTGCCCGGCGGGCGCGGCATGGGCGAGCCCGTGCGCCTGATGATCGACCTGCCCAACGAGGCCGAGATCGTCGATCTGATCATCCACCGCCCCGGCCAGAAGCTGATCGTGGCCTCGGGTGCGGGCAATGGATTCGTCGTCTCGGAGGACGAGGTCGCCGCGCAGACGCGGGCGGGCAAGCAGGTGATGAACCTCGGGCCCGGAGAGAAACTCTGCGTGGTGCGGCCCGTGTCGGGCGATCACGTGGCGGTCGTGTCGCAGAACGGCAAGTTCCTGGTCTTCCCGCTGGAGGAATTGCCCGAGATGGCGCGCGGCAAGGGCGTGCGGCTGCAGAAATACAACATGGCGCGCGGCAAGCAGGGATCGCTGGAACTGGACGGTGGCCTCAGCGATCTCACGACCTTCGCCTGGGCCGAGGGCCTGCGCTGGGAGATGGGCGGCGGCAAGACCCGGCACGAGCCCGACCTGAGCGAATGGCTGGGCAAGCGCGCGGGTGTCGGCAAGCGCCCGCCGCATGGCTTCCCGCGCACGAACAGGTTCTGACGGCGCGGGGTTTGCAGAAGGGCGGCTTTCCGACTACCTAATGGGCCAGGCCTTGGTGAAGGGGATACAATGCGACGCATTCTTGCGGTGATGTCGATGCTGCTGACGCTGGCGGCCTGCGCCGGACAGGACGGCGCCGAGGCGCCGTTGCAGGACCTGGGCGAGTTCCGGCTGGGCCACAACATCGTCGTCGCCTCGAAGATGCAGAAGGTCCCGATCTCGCGCGAGGCGACGCAGGAGGAATGGGTGGCCTCGCTCACCAATGCCTTCGCCGAACGGATCGGGCGCTACGAGGGCTCGCAACTCTATCACCTGGGCGTGTCGGTTGAAGGCTACGCGCTGGCCCCTCCGGGCGTGCCGCTGGTCGCGACGCCGAAATCCGCGCTGGTGATCCTGGTCACCGTCTGGGACGACGCGGCGGGCAAGAAGCTGAACGAGACGCCCGAACAACTGGTGATCTTCGAGGATTTCGGCGAAGGCGCGGTCGTGGGATCGGGCATCGTCAACACCCGCGAGGAGCAGTTGCAGAACCTCTCGGTGAACGCCGCCGCGCGGCTGGAACGCTTCCTGAAGGAAATGCACGAGGAAAAGGGCTGGTTCGCCCGGCGGCCGGACAACCCTGTGACCGCGCCGGAAGACCAGGCGACGGAAGACCAGCCGACGGAGGTCACCGCGCTGCCGTCGCTGGACCAGACGCCCGAGGTCATCGCGATCCCGTCCGAGTGACCCCGGCGCCGAGTGGCGACGCGTCTGCGCCGGGCCCCGCCCCGCGGCCCTGCCATGCCGCAGCCATAGGTGCGTCTGCGCTTGATTTTCCGGGCCGAACAAAATATGTCGCGCGCGCAGAGGAAACCGGGTGACGCTACCCAACTGAAAAAGGGCGCCAAGAGCGATGGGCAAGGCAAAGTTTGAACGCACGAAACCGCACGTGAACATCGGCACGATCGGTCACGTTGACCACGGCAAGACGACGCTGACTGCGGCGAT
>SBFT01000173.1 GCA_006227805.1 Paracoccaceae bacterium | reverse complement strand
GCGTTTCCGCCAAGGGCGCGGTGACGGCCGAGATGGTGGCCTCGATGGCCGACAACCCGGTGATCTTCGCCATGGCGAACCCGGACCCGGAAATCACGCCGGAAGAGGCGCATGCGGTGCGCGCCGATGCGATCGTGGCCACGGGGCGGTCGGACTACCCCAACCAGGTCAACAACGTGCTGGGCTTTCCCTATCTCTTCCGCGGCGCGCTCGACATCCATGCCCGCGCGATCAACGACGAGATGAAGATCGCCTGCGCCCGCGCGCTGGCCGAACTGGCGCGCGCGGACGTGCCCGACGAGGTGGCGATGGCCTATGGCCGCAAGCTCACCTTCGGGCGCGACTACATCATCCCCACCCCCTTCGATCCGCGGCTGATCCACGTGATCCCGCCCGCGGTCGCGAAGGCCGGCATGTCGACGGGGGTGGCGCGGCGCCCGATCGTCGACATCGCGGGCTACGAGCTCAGCCTCAAGGCGCGGATGGACCCGACGGCGACGATCCTTCAGGGCATCCATGCCCGCGCCCGGGCGGCGCAGGCCCGGATGATCTTCGCCGAGGGCGACGACGTGCGGGTGCTGAAGGCGGCCGTGGCCTACCAGCGCGCGGGCCTCGGCAAGGCGCTTGTCGTCGGACGCGAGGCCGACGTGGCCGAGAAGCTGAAAGCCGAAGGGCTGGGTGACGCGGTGCGCGAGATCGAGGTGGTGAACGCGGCCAACACCCGCCACCTCCAGACCTACAAGGATTTCCTCTATGCCCGGCTCCAGCGGCAGGGCTTCGACCGGCACGACATCCACCGCCTTGCCGCGCGCGACCGGCACGTGTTTTCCGCGCTGATGCTGGCCCATGGCCATGGCGACGGGCTGGTGACCGGTGCGACGCGCAAGTCGGCCCATGTGCTTGGCCTCATCAACCACGTCTTCGACGCGGGCCCGGCCGATGGCGCGGTGGGCATCACCGCGGTGATCCACAAGGGGCGCATCGTGCTCATCGGCGACACGCTGGTGCATGAATGGCCGGAGGCGGAAGACCTGGCCGACATCGCCGAGCGCGGCGCGCATATCGCGCGCGGCCTCGGGCTCGACCCGCGGGTGGCCTTCCTGTCGTTCTCGACCTTCGGCTACCCGGTGAGCGAGCGCGCCGCGAAGATGGGCGAGGCGCCCGCGGTGCTCGACGCGCGCGGAGTCTCGTTCGAATACGATGGCGAAATGACGGTGGACGTGGCGCTGAACCCCGAGCAGATGGCGCACTACCCGTTCTGCCGCCTGTCGGGCCCGGCCAACGTGCTCGTCGTGCCCGCGCGGCACTCGGCCTCGATCTCGGTCAAGCTGATGCAGGAGATGGCGGGGGCGACGGTGATCGGCCCGATCCTGACCGGCATCGACAAGCCGATCCAGATCTGTTCGACCGGCTCGACCGTGAACGACATCCTCAACATGGCGGTGATCGCGGCCTGCCGGCTGGGGCAGGCGGGATAGGTCAGCGCCCGGCGAAGGGCGCGTCCTCGCCCCAGAGCTCGCGCACCCGCCGGTCGCGGCCGCAGGCCTCGCGGTAGAGCTTGTAGGCCACGGCCTGCCGCCGCGGCCCGAACCGCGTGAGCACGAGGTCGCGGCCCTTGTAGTAATCCTGGTGTTCCGCCTCCGCCTCCCAGAACGGCGCGGCGTCAAGGATCGGGGTGACGACGCGCTTGCCGAGATCGGCCTCGGCCACGGCCTTGGCCTTTTCCGCCGCGGCGCGCTGGGCGTCGTCGCCCACGAAGATCGCGGTGCGGTAGCTGTCGCCCCGGTCGCAGAACTGCCCACCCGGGTCGGTCGGGTTGACCGACCGGAAGAAGGCCCAGAGCAGGATGTCATAGCTCACGCGGTCAGGGTCGTAGGTGATGCGCACCGCCTCGTAATGCCCCGTGCCGCCGCGGCTGACCTCCTTGTAGCCCGGGTTCTCCGTCGTGCCGCCGGTGTAGCCCGACACCGCCTCCACCACGCCGTCGATGCGTTCGAAATCGGCCTCGACGCACCAGAAACAGCCGCCCGCGAAGACCGCGGTGCGGGTTTCGGCGGCGGCGGGGGCGGCGAGAAGCGCCAGGGCGGCGAGGATCATGCGCATGGCGGCAAGCATGGTGCGGCGACGCGGCAAGGCAAGTCACCCTTGCGCGAGTGCCCCCTTGGCGGCCCCGCGCCGGGCCCGTAGCCTCTGCCGCGAACGGGGGGGCGCGATGGCAGATCACGTGACGACGCACCAGGCGGAAGAGGACGCGCGCAACGAGGCGATCCTGATCTGGGTGAACGGGGCCTTGAAGCCGAAGGCGGAGGCGGTGGTTTCCGTCTACGATTCGGGCTTCATGCTGGGCGACGGGGTGTGGGAGGGGCTGCGGCTCTACAACGGGCGCTGGGCCTTCGTCGATGAACACATCGACCGGCTCTTCGAGGCGGCGAAGGCGATCGACCTCGACATCGGGATGACGCCCGCCGCGGTGATTGCGGCGCTGGAGGAGACGCGGGCGGCGAACGGCATGGTGACGGATGCCCATGCCCGGCTGATGGTGACGCGCGGGGTCAAGACGCGGCCGTTCCAGCACCCGTCGCTGTCGCGGCAGGGGCCCACCGTCGCGATCATCATGGAACATTCGCGCCCGAAGCTGCCGCGCCCGATCCGGCTGGCGACCGTGCCGCACCTGCGCGGCCTGCCGATGACGCAGGACCCCAAGCTCAACAGCCATTCCAAGCTGAACTGCATCCTCGCCTGCATCGCGGCGGAAAAGGCCGGCGCGGACGAGGCGCTGATGCTCGATGTCCATGGCTTCGTGAACACGACGAACGCCTGCAACTTCTTCATCGTGCGCAAGGGGCAGGTCTGGACCTCGACGGGCGATTACTGCCTGAACGGGATCACGCGGCAGAAGGTGATCGACCTCTGCCGCGAGAACGGCATCCCGGTCTTCGAGAAGAACTTCTCGCTGGTGGAGTGCTATTCGGCCGAGGAGGCGTTCCTCACCGGCACCTTCGGGGCGCAGACGCCGGTCGGCATGATCGACGGGCGGGTCATCGGCACCGGGCAGATGGGGCCGGTGACGGAGCGCCTCCGCACGCTCTACAAGGCGCTGGTGGGGGCGTGACGGGGGGCGAGCCATGAAGATCGCGATGTGGTCCGGCCCGCGGAACCTGTCGACAGCGATGATGTACAGCTTTGCCGCGCGGGGCGATTGCGCGGTGAGCGACGAGCCGTTCTATGCCGCCTACCTGGCCGCGACCGGGCTCGACCACCCGATGCGGGCCGAGGTGCTGGCCAGCCAGCCGGGCGACCCCGCCGCGGTTGCCGCGGCGATGGCCGGGCCGGTGCCAGGCGGGCAGGCGCACTGGTACCAAAAGCACATGGCGCACCACATGCTGACGGGCTTCCCGATGGGCTGGGCGGAGGGCTGCACCCATGTGCACCTGATCCGCCACCCGGCCCGCGTGCTGGCGAGCTATGCCGCGAAGCGCGAGAATCCGACGCTGGAGGACATCGGCTTTCCGCAACAACAGGGCCTGTTTTCGCGCTTCCCCGGCCCTGTGGTCGACAGTGCCGACATCCGCCGCGACCCCGCCGGCGCGCTGGCCCGGCTGTGCGCCGAGATCGGCCTGCCGTTCAGCGACCCCCTGGCCGACGGCCCGACCATCATGCGCGCCAACCAGGCGGCGCT
>SBFT01000397.1 GCA_006227805.1 Paracoccaceae bacterium | reverse complement strand
CGGATATCGTCCAGGCCTTCGGTCTTGTTCGAGACCGATTTCGACACGCCCGTCGGCCCGCGATACGTGCCGTGGACGCGGCGCATTTCCTCGGCCCATTCGCCGGTGGTGACACCCGCCTTCGCCGCCTGGATCGAGGGGCCCATGATGTTCGCCCCGCTGCGCGCCGCCTCGCGCAATGCGGCCAGTGCGGCCTGGACCGCCGCGCCGTCCCGCGCGGCGCGCCAGGCGTTCAGGCGGCCGATCTGCTCGGCCTCGACCGCCGGATCGACGACCATGATGCCGCCATCCGCGGTCTGCAGGGGCGAGGGTTCGGTCGTCGTGAAGCGGTTGACGCCCACGACGATCGTGTCGCCCTTCTCGATGCGGTTCAGCCGGTCGGCATTGGACTCGACCAGCCGCGCCTTCATGTAGTCGATCGCCTGCACCGCGCCGCCCATCGACTCGAGATTGGCCAATTCGTGCCGCGCGCCCTGTTTCAATTCCTCGACCTTGGCATCGACCACCGGATTGCCGTCGAACAGATCGCCGTATTCCAGGAGGTCCGTCTCGTAGGCCAGGATCTGCTGCATCCGCATCGACCATTGCTGGTCCCAGGGGCGCGGCAGGCCCAGCGCCTCGTTCCAGGCGGGCAGTTGCACCGCGCGGGCGCGGGCCTTCTTCGACAGGGTCACCGCCAGCATCTCGATCAGGATGCGATAGACGTTGTTTTCCGGCTGCTGTTCGGTCAGGCCCAGCGAATTGACCTGAACGCCATAGCGGAAGCGGCGGTATTTCGGATCGGTGACGCCATAGCGCGTCTCGCAGATTTCGTCCCAAAGGTCGGCGAAGGCCCGCATCTTGCACATCTCGGTCACGAAACGGATGCCGGCATTGACGAAGAACGAAATCCGCCCCACCAGCGCGGGGAAATCCTCGGCCGGCACGCGCGGGCGCAATTCGTCCAGCACCGCCTGACCGGTGGCCAGCGCGAAGGCCAGTTCCTGTTCCGGCGTGGCGCCCGCTTCCTGCAGGTGATAGGAACAGACGTTCATCGGGTTCCATTTCGGCACGTGCGAATAGCAATATTCGGCCACGTCCGCGATCATCTTCAGCGACGGTTTCGGCGGGCAGATATAGGTTCCGCGCGACAGGTATTCCTTGATCAGGTCGTTCTGCACCGTGCCCTGCAATTGCGCGACATCCGCACCCTGTTCCTCGGCCACCGCGATGTAGAGCGCCAGCAGCCAGGGCGCGGTCGCGTTGATCGTCATCGAGGTGTTCATCTGCTCGAGCGGGATCTGGTCGAACAGCGTGCGCATGTCGCCCAGGTGGCAGATCGGCACGCCGACCTTGCCGACTTCGCCCCGGCTCAGGACATGGTCGCTGTCATAGCCGGTCTGCGTTGGCAGATCGAAGGCCACCGACAGCCCGGTCTGACCCTTGGCCAGGTTCCCGCGATAGAGCGCGTTCGACGCCTTGGCGGTCGAGTGCCCGGCATAGGTCCGGATCAGCCAGGGTTTCTCTCTCTGCGTCTGCGACATTGGGAAGGCCTCGTGAATCAGCTTCGGCAATTTTATTTCGTCTTCGCCGGGGCGTATTGAAATTTTGGCAAAGTGTCAATTCGCTGCGTCGCGGCAACCGCGGCCGGTGACAGACCTGCGCGCAGCCGCCCCATTTACCCCGCGCCGCTTTGCTGCAACAGTCGCGCGATGGGTGCGACAGTGGAAATCCCGGTCTGGCTTTTCGTGCTGATCCTGCTGTTCGCGGGCATCACCTTCGCATCGCATTTCCTGTTTCCCTCTGTCCGGTGGTTCTTCCGCCGCCGCCTCGAACGCGCGGTCGCGCGCCTGAACGAAAGGCTGGAACGCCCGATCCAGCCGTTCAAGCTGGCGCGCCGCTACGACATGATCCAGCGTCTCATCTACGACCCCGAGGTGACGCAGGCGATCCACGAACATGCCGTCGCCGAAGGCATCCCCGACAGCGTCGCCTTCGAAAAGGCCCGCCGCTACGCGCGCGAGATCGTGCCCTCGTTCTCGGCCTCGGCCTATTTCGGCTTCGCGATCCGGGCGGCGCGCCTTCTGTCGAACGCGCTCTACCGGGTGCGGCTGGGGCATCTGGACGAAGAGGCGCTGAAGGCGATCGATCGCGACGCCACCGTGATCTTCGTGATGAACCACCGCAGCAACATGGATTACGTGCTGGTCACCTACCTGGCCGCCGAACGATCGGCGCTCTCCTATGCGGTGGGGGAATGGGCGCGCGTCTGGCCGCTCTCGCGGCTGATCCGGGCGATGGGCGCCTATTTCATCCGCCGCAAGTCGCGCAACGACCTCTATCGCCGGGTCCTGTCGCGCTATGTGCGCCTGGCCACCGACGCTGGCGTGACCCAGGCGATGTTCCCCGAAGGCGGGCTGTCGCTGTCGGGCAAGCTGATGCCGCCCAAGCTGGGCCTTCTGAAATACATCGCCGACGGCTTCGATCCCGAGGGCCGCGACGTGGTCTTCGTGCCGGTTGCGCTGAACTATGACCGCGTGCTCGAGGACCGCATCCTGCTGGGCGCGGTCAACCACCCCAAGCGGCGGTTCGAGGCCTCGATCAGCGTGATCGCGGCCAATATCGTGCGTCAGCTCTGGCTGCGCGTCACCGGACGCTATCACAAGTTCGGCTATGCCGCCGTCAGCTTCGGCGAGCCGCTCTCGCTGAAGGCCTTCCAGGCCCGCGCCAAGGGCGATCCGACGATGAAGCTGGGACGCGAACTGATGCGCCGGATCGGGCGGATCGTGCCGGTCCTGCCGGTGCCGATGGTGGCCTGGATCATGCAGGACGGCACGCCGCGCAGCCGGGCCGAGATCGAGATGGCGATGACCGGCCTGATTGCCGATCTGCCCACGGCCCATATCCACATGCCCCGCGAGAACCGCGACTACGCCGCCGAGGTCGGCCTGCGCCACCTTGTCGGACGCGGCATCCTGCAGCAGGGCGCGGATGGCACCTACAGCGTGAACCCCCGGGAAACCGACCTCCTGATGTTCTACGCCAATTCGATCCGTCACCTGATGCCGGGAAAGACCGCGAAAGATTCTGCGTCCGCGAAGGAATTTTCTGCGCCGGCAGGGTCATAAAATTACAAAAACCACCGCAATGCCTGTTGCATTATTTCGCGCCGGATCATATCCCAAGCGGGATATCGCCGCGATTCTGCGTTGCGGCACGACCCTTGCAGGAAGGACGGTCTCATGGCCCTCGATCACAACGGCGGCATTGCCAGCTATGACGCACCCCAGAAGGACGTCTACGAGATGGGCGAAATGCCTCCGCTGGGCTTCGTGCCGAAGCAGATGCACGCCTGGGTCCTGCGCCAGGAACGCCATGGTGACCCCGACCGCGCATTGCAGCTCGAGGTCGTCGATGTCCCGGTGATCGGCGATACCGAGGTCCTGGTCCTCGTGATGGCGGCGGGCGTCAACTACAATGGCGTCTGGGCGTGCTTGGGCAAGCCCGCCTCGGTCTTCAACCAGCACAAGGCGCCTTACGCGATCATCGGGTCGGACGCCGCGGGCATCGTCTGGGCGGTGGGCGACAAGGTCACCCGCTGGAAAATCGGCGACGAGGTCGTGGTGCACTGCAACCAGGATGATGGCGACGACGAGGAATGCAATGGCGGCGATCCGATGCTGTCGCCCAGCCAGCGCATCTG
>SBFT01000003.1 GCA_006227805.1 Paracoccaceae bacterium | reverse complement strand
GGGCGGGCGGTGCCAATGCGCTGACTTCGGGGCCGCAGACCATCACCAGCGAAGTGATGCCCAACAACGACGATCCCGACCTGACGACCAATACCGGCGCCACCGTGGTCGCGGGCCTGTCCGAGACGGTGACCATCGGGCCCGCGACCCTGCTGACGAGCGATCCCGACACCGCCAGTGCGAACATCGTCTATGTCGTCACCGAAATCCCGACCCGGGGAGAGTTGCGCATCGGCGGCGAGATCCTGGGCGTCGGCGGCCGCTTCACCCAGGCCGATATCCTGGCGGGCCGCATCGACTACACCGTGACGGACGCCTTCGCGGACGGCGAGACCGACTTTTTCCGTTTCGAGCTTCGCGATTCCGGCCTGCGGGCCTTCAATCTGCCCGGCCTTCCGGGGGCGGACCGCGACGCGGGCGGCGCCATCGTCCAGCACAGGTTCGACATCGCCCTGACCGGGACCAGGGTCACGGGCTCGGCCCCGGGCGATGCTGCGCCGGGCCGCTCGGGCTCGGTCGCCGTGGACAGCGCGACCGTCACGGGGGTCACCGTCACCGAAGGCGACGGGATCACGGGCGGCGCCGACACCGCGACGATCACGGCCGCGCAGCTGAGCCATGTGCTCGAAACCGACGACGGCCAGGGCGGCACCATCACGCTGCCCGCCGACGAGGTCACCTATCGCATCACGGCCGCGCCGGGCAACGGCACGCTGTTGCTGTCGGGTGTCGCGCTGAACCGGTTCGACAGCTTCACGCAGGACGACATCGACAACGGCCGCGTGACCTTCGTCCATGACGGGTCTGAAAATCATCAGGATCAGGTCGCGTTCAGCGTCTCGGGCGGCACGCTGACCAGTTTCAACGGCACGTTCTTCCTGAACGCGATCCCCACGAACGACGCGCCGAGCCTCGTGACGACGGATCTGCCGATCCTGCCGGAAGGCGGCACCGAGCGGGTGACGGCGGCCCGGATCGCCTTGGGCGACGTGGATGCGAACGACGAACCCGGAGAGGGCGGCGGCGTCTCGGACCCGGGTGGCGAGGCCGTCGCCGACGACCTGATGTTCCGGATCACCGACCTGCCCGACCATGGCCAGCTGCAACGCTGGACCGGCGCCGCCTGGGTCGCCGTGACCGCCGACGACCTCATGCCCCGGTCGCTCCTGACGGCGCTCGCGGACGGCCAGGCGGGCGGGCTGCGCTATGTGCATGACGGCTCCGAGAACCATGTGGACAGCTTCCGGGTCGAGGGGCGCGACGACCTGACCGCGCCGGGCCCCTTCGGCGTTCTGAGCCAGTCCACGGAAGGGGCGGCGGCGCCCGGCAACCTGACGGGCGTCAGCGTCATCAACGTGACCGTCGCACCGCAGAACGACGCGCCGGTTGCGCCCATCGACGCGGCCGCCGCCGACCAGACCGTCATCGACGCCAACGGCGTCCCGCAGACGACCGCCAATACCCCGCTGTTCCTGCCTGAGGGCGGCACCGGCGTGATCGGATCGGCGCTGCTGCGCTCGGTCGATCCGGACAACACCGACCCCGAGACCCTGCAATACCGGATCACCGCGGCCCCGCAATTCGGCGTGCTGTTCCTGAACGGCAATGCGCTGGGTGTCGGGTCCACCTATACCCAGGCCGACATCGACGCGGGCCGCCTCAGCTATCAGCACGACGGATCGGAGAATTTCGCCGACAGGTTCCGCTTCATCGTCAGCGACTCGGTCTCCGACCATGTCTATGCGCCGGGGGGAGCGGGCGGGCCCTCGGCCTTCGACATCTTCGTCGATGCCGCGCGCAACGACGTGCCCGAACTGGTCAATGCCGGCAGCGCCACCATCGACCTGTTCGGCACCTTTTCGCACGATTTCGGCACCGATCTGCGGATCAGGGACGGGGATATCGACGACGGCAATGTCGCGACAGGCCAGGGCGAGACCGACTTCGTGCAGGTCACGGTCACGCTGCGCGACAGCGGCGGCGCCCCGGTCGATCTGTCGGCGACGGGCGGCATCACGCCGGGAAGCCTGGCCGGTGTGACCCTGGTCGACGGCGACGACAGCGACGGGCAGATCGTCCTCCAGGGCGGCTTCGCCGCCGTGCAGGCGGCCCTGACGAACCTGGTCGTCGAGCTGCCGAACGTCGATCACAACGACACCTTCACCCTGGATGTCACCGTCGACGACCGACTGCGGGATGCGGCGGGCACCCTGACCGCCGGTGCGAACGGTGATGCGACGGGCACCACGAACGAAGACGGCACGCCGATCAACGCCGCGAACAACCGCGACACGCTGTCGGTCACGCTGCGCGCCTCGGACGACAACGACGACCCGTTCCTGATCGCGTCTCCCGGCGACCGGACGGTGAACGAGGACGCGGTGCTCAGCCTCGCGGGCTACCGGATCGAGGATGTGGACGCCTTCGACAGCCCGATCACGGTCACGCTGAGCGTCGGCAACGGCCATCTGAGCGTGACCGGCAACGCCACGACCGGCAGCCCGTCCAGCCTGGTGCTGACCGGAACGGTCGCGCAGGTCAACGCGCAGCTGGACGCGCTCACCTATCGCGGCAACGCCAATTTCCACAGCCCCGACGGCACCACCCGCATCGACGACGATGTGCTGGTGATCACCGTCAACGATGGCGGCGCGAACGGGACGGGCGGCGGCGGCACGATCACGCTGACGCCCACGAACATCGCGATCCGGCCGGTGAACGACGCACCTTCCGTGACCGTGCCGGGCGTGCAGACCCTGGCGAGCGGCACGTCCATCACCTTGAGCGGCGCGCTGGCGCCGGTCGTCGCCGATATCCGCGATGCGGGCAATGCGCCCTTCAACGACTTCCAGCGCCTGCAGGTGGGCGTTCCGGCCGGAACGGGCACGCTGGCCGGGTCCGGCGCGTCGGGTCTGGCCGATCTGAACGGTCTGCCGCATGTGCTGCGGTTCGAGGGCACGCTGGCACAGCTGAACGCCGAATTGAACGGCCTGACTTTCACGCCGACGAATCCCAATGCGGACACGACCCTCCCGATCGCGGTCCAGATCATCGATCTCGGCAATGGCGGAACGGCCCTGCCGGAGGGCGTGAATGGGTCCCTGCAGGCGACCGGCGTCATTTCGGTTCAGATTTCCAGCATCAATGACGGACCCTCGGTCAATGCGCTGACCGACCAGTCCGTGAACGAAGACGCCAGCCTGACCTTCTCGACCGCGAACGGAAACGCCTTCACCGTCGGCGATCCGGACGATTTCAACCGCCCGATGGTGGCCACGCTCTCGGTGAACCACGGCGTTCTGACCGCGGCGGCCGGATCGGGCGCCGCCATCGTCGGCAATGGAATGGGCGGGCTGACGATCACCGGCACCGAGGTGCAGATCAACGCTGCGCTGAACGGGCTGGTCTATACCCCCGATCCCGATTTCCACACCTCGGGCGTGGCGGGCGATACGCTCACGGTCACGATCAACGATCAGGGCAATACCGGCACGGGCGGGGCGCTGGTCGCCACGCAGACCGCAACCATCACGGTGAACCCGGTCAACGACCGCCCCGTCGCTTCGGGCGGTCCGCAGAGCGTTCCCGCGGTCGGCGAGGATCGGACCGGCGCGGGCACGACGCTCTCGGCGCTTCTGGCGGGCAATTTCAGCGACGCCACCGACAACCGGAGCGCGGTGTCGGGC
>SBFT01000136.1 GCA_006227805.1 Paracoccaceae bacterium | reverse complement strand
AGACGAGCTCAGTTCCGCGTTGGGGTCGCCAAAGCCGAACAGGCCGCTTTCGTTGACACCGTTACCGGTCAGCGACGCCGTGCCAAGGAAGGTCTGGTCAGTATTGAACAGTTCGAAGAACAGCGTGCTTGCCTTCTGAAGGACCAGCGTGGCGGTGTCGGCGAAGTTGCCGGTGATGCCCGTGTCGTCCGCGACAAAGCCGTGAAGCGTGCCATTGCCCACGAAGGTCAGCGTGGTGGTGGGCGTCTGGCCCAGATCGAAGGTGCCGTTGACATTGAGATCACAGCCACTTGCATCCGCCAGAAGGTTCTGGCTTTCGCAGAAGACCTGACCTTCTCCGATGGTCACGGCGGTGGCAGGGGCGAAGGATGCGAACAGCAACGCGACGCCCAGCGAGATGGAACTTAGAATTTTCATGCGTACTTTCCCTAGTCTTGAAACGCTGGAAGGGTCGCAGAATGACGGCGTCATCTCAACCTTTGCGGGTTGGAAAATGCATGATTTTGCCATTATTTTTCCTCAATTTTCTTCCCCAGGTTGCATAGAGCCCGGCTTTGGAGAACTGAGTGTTTCCAGACAAGAAACTATAGGCGCGGTTCACGCCGAACCGCGACCAGGGGATTCGCTTGCCAGGTGTCGCGCCGATTGCCTGCCTAGTTCATCAGCCCGGCGAACCGCAGGGCGTCGTCGATGGCCTTGCGGGTGGCGTCGGTCAGCCCGGTCAAGGGAAGGCGCACCTCGTCCGAGCACAGGCCCAGTCGTGACATCGCGTATTTCGCGCCGACAAGACCCGGTTCCATGAAGATCGCCTTGTGGAGCGGCATCAGCCGGTCCTGGATCGACAGGGCGCGGGCGTAGTCGCCGGCGAGGCAGGCCTCCTGCATCTGGGACAGAAGTTTCGGCGCCACGTTCGCGGTGACCGAGATGCAGCCCACGCCGCCCTGTGCGTTGAAGCCATGCGCGGTCGCGTCCTCGCCCGACAGCTGGATGAAGTCCGTCCCGCAGGTCTGGCGCGTCCAGCAGACGCGCGCCAGGTCGCCGGTCGCGTCCTTCACGCCCACGATGCGGGGCAGCCTGGCCAGTTCGCCCATCGTCTCGGGCGTCATGTCGACGACCGACCGGCCGGGGATGTTGTAGATGATGATCGGGATGTCGGCGCAGTCATGCAGCGCGGTGTAATGCGCGATCAGGCCGCGCTGGGTGGGCTTGTTGTAATAGGGCGTCACGACCAGCGCGGCATCGGCGCCGACCTTCGCGGCATATTGCACGAAGCGGATCGCCTCGAGCGTGTTGTTCGACCCCGCCCCCGCGATCACCGGGATGCGGCCCGCGGCGGCCTTGACCACTTCGGCCACGACGGTTTCGTGTTCCTCGTGGCTGAGCGTCGGGCTTTCGCCAGTGGTGCCGACGGGGACCAGCCCGTGGCTGCCTTCGCCGATGTGCCACTCGACCAGTTTCTTCAGCGTCCCCAGATCCAGCTCGCCGTTCTGGAACGGCGTGACGAGGGCAGGCATCGAGCCTTTGAACATGTCCACGCTCCTTTTTTCGATCTGGGACGGGCGATCGCCCGCCAATCTGGACGGTGCTGGAGGGAATGTGAGTTGATCCTGCCCCCCGGCGGCTTATCGTCTGGGCATATCCTCGGTTGGCGGGAAAAAAGCAAGACATGACACGCATCCTGGGCCTTCTCTGCGCCTGTCTTCTGCTGGCTTTCCCGGCGCAGGCCGACCCCTCCGGATCGCTGGCGCAGGCGATGACCGCGATGCGCGCGGGCGATTGGGACGGGGCGCGGGCGCGCGCGGCCGATGGGGGCGATCTGGCGCGCGACATCGTCGAATGGCACCGGCTGCGGGCCGGGCAGGGCGATCTGGCGGCGGTGCGGGACTTCCTGTCGCGCCGGGGCGACTGGCCGGGTCTCGACTGGCTGGTGCGCCAGAGCGAGGAGAAGATCGCCGAGGCGCCCGATGCGCAGGTGCTGGCCTTCTTCGACGCCAATTCCCCGCGCAGTCCCGAAGGTGTGCTGGCCCATGCGCGCGCGCTGATCGCCGCGGGCCGAAAGGGCGATGCCGAGGTGGCGCTGGTGCGGGCCTGGCGGACGATGGCGATGCCGCAGGACGTGCAGGATCTCTACCTGGACCGCCACGGAAGCCTGCTGCGCGATCACCACGCGGCGCGGCTGGACCAGATGATCTGGCAACGCGACATGACCAGCGCCCGGCAGATGCTGCCGCTGGTCAGCGAAGGCTGGCAGGCGCTGGCGCGGGCGCGGATCGCGCTGCATGACCAGGCCGACGGTGTCGACACGCTCATCTCCAATGTTCCCGCGGATCTGGCGGGTGATCCCGGGCTGGCCTTCGAACGCTTCGTCTGGCGCGACCGCAAGGGACGGGACGACGACGCGATCGCCCTCCTGCTGGAACGGTCGACGGGGCCCGATGCCCTGGGACAACCGCAGGCCTGGGCGCCGCGCCGGCACGACCTAGCCCGCCAGGTCATGCGCGCGGGCGACGGGGCGCTGGCCTACCGGATCGCCTCGCGGCATTTCACCACCGAAGGCTCGGGTTTCGCGGAACTGGAATGGCTGTCGGGATACCTGGCGCTGCGTTACCTCGACGATCCCGAAACCGCCCTGCAGCATTTCCAGCGCTTCGACGCGGCCGTGGCCTCGCCCATCTCGAAGGGGCGCGCGGGCTACTGGAAGGGCCGCGCCTACGAGGCGATGGGCGACGACGAAGCCGCGGCGCTGGCCTACCGCGACGGCGCGCGCCACCAGACGTCCTATTACGGGCTGCTGGCGGCGGAACGCGGCGGCCTGCCTTTCGATGCCACGCTCGCGGGGCGCGATCTGCCCGCCTGGCGCGACGCGCCCTTCACCCGGTCTTCGGTCTTTGCCGCGGGCAAGCTGTTGCTGGCGGCGGGCGAGCTGGACCTGGCCGAACGGTTCCTGACCCACCTGGCCGAACGCCTGGATGCGGACGAGGCCGCGCAACTGGGCGCGATGGCCGTCGATCTCGACCGCCCGCACCTGGGCGTGATGATCGGCAAGCGGCTGGCGCAATCGGCCATCGTGGTGCCCGCCGCCTATTACCCGCTGCACCGGATCGCGAAGGCGGGGCTGCCGATGCATCCCGAGATGATCCTGGCCATCGCGCGGCGCGAGAGCGAGTTCGATCCCTCGGTCGTCTCGGGCGCAGGCGCGCGCGGATTGATGCAGGTGATGCCGCGCACCGCCGAACAGGTGGCGCGGCAACTGGGGCTGGAAGCCGAACATTCCTCGGACCGCCTGCTGACGGATCCCGACTATAATGCGAAGCTGGGTGCCACCTACCTCTTCGACATGGCGCAGCGTTTCGGCGGCAACGTGGTGATGATGGCGGCGGCCTACAACGCCGGTCCCAGCCGTCCCGAGACCTGGATGGCCGAGCGCGGAGATCCCAGGACCGGCCGCGTCGACGTGATCGACTGGATCGAACATGTCCCCTTCGAGGAGACGCGCAACTACATCATGCGCGTGGCCGAAAGCCTGCCGGTCTACCGGGCGCGTCTGGGACTGCCGCCGCATCCCGTCCCTTTCAGCCAGGAACTGGTGGGCGACACGCTGCGCTGGCCGGCCGACTGAAGGGTCAGGCGGCGGCGTTGCGCCGCCGTTCCCGCCAGAAGGTGAAGAGACCCGCCGCCACGATCAGCGCCGCACCGATGACGACGTTGCTGCGAAG
>SBFT01000131.1 GCA_006227805.1 Paracoccaceae bacterium | reverse complement strand
GCGGATGATCCGGCCATCGGCGAAATGGATGCCGCATTCGTCCTTGTCCTGGTTGCGCCAGCGGCCGGCGCGGGGATCCTCGCCCGGCGCGACCGGCGAGGTGCAGGGCGCGCAGCCGATCGAAGGGTAGCCCTTCGCGACCAGAGGATGGCGCGGAAGGCGGTTTTCCTCGATATAGGCAAGCAGGTCCTCGGCCGACCAATGGGCAAGCGGGTTCACCTTGATGCGACCCTTGCCTTCCTCGACCTCGAAGAAATCGAGGGTGGCGCGGGAGCCGGACTGGAAGCGCTTGCGGCCCGTGATCCAGCCGTCGAAATCCTGAAGCGCGGCCTGGAGCGGCCGCGTCTTGCGCAGGGCGCAGCAGGCGTCGGTGTCGCGCCGGTGCAGGCTGCCGTCGGGGTCATGTCCGGCGCTGTCGGCGGCGCGGACGATGCGGACGTCGCGCAGGCCCAGCCGTTCGGTCAGGTCCTGCTGATAGACCAGCGTTTCGGTGAAGAGCATTTCGGTATCGACGAAGAGGACGGGCAGGTCGCGTTTCGCCACTGCCACCATGTGCAGAAGCACGACCGACTCCGCCCCGAAGGAGGAGACCAGCGCGATGGATCCTGCGTCCCGGATCGCCCCCAGCAGGACGTCGGTCGCAGAGTGATGGCGATAGCGCGCGTTGAGGGCGGCGACCTGCTCGTGCCGCGCGCCAGCGTCGAGCGGCCCTCCGGGGGGAGTTTTTTCGGCAAAGTGAAGGGGCGGGTGTTGCGTCATGATCATTCCGCCGCCACCGCCTGAGCGGGGTAGAGCGCCGCCTTGAAGGGCGCGAGGCCCAGGCGGCGATAGGCCTGCAGGAAGGTTTCGGAGGCGTCGAGGCGCTGGTCGAGATAGGCCGCGACCAGCCGTTCTATGGCGGGCACGATCTCGTCCGCGGAAAAGCCGGGGCCGGCGCGTTCGCCGATGGCCGCCGTTTCCGTGGCGTCGCCCCCCACCGTGATCTGGTAGTTCTCGACGCCTGCGCGGTCCAGCCCCAGGATGCCGATATGGCCCACATGGTGATGGCCGCAGGCGTTGATGCAGCCCGAAATCTTGATCTTGAGATGGCCGATGTCGTGTTCGATCTGCAAGTCCTCGAAGCGGGTCGCGATCTCCTGCGCGATGGGGATGGAGCGCGCGGTGGCCAGCGCGCAGTAATCCATGCCGGGGCAGGCGATGATGTCCGAAATCAGCCCGATATTGGCGGTGGCCAGCCCGTGGTCCTTCAGCCGCGCATGGAGTGCGGGCAGATGCGCCTTGTGGACATGGGGCAGGATGACGTTCTGTTCGTGGCTGATGCGCAGTTCGTCATGGCCGAATGTTTCGGCCAGATCGGCCATGACGCGCATCTGCGCGGCCGTGGCGTCGCCGGGCGTCGCGCCATGCGCCTTGAGCGAGATCGAGACGATGGCATGGTCGGGCGCCTTGTGCGCGGCGACGTTGGTGTCGACCCAGGAGCGGAAGACCGGATCGGCGGCATATGCCGCGTCGAAGGCGTCGGTGGGGGCGGCGTCGAAGGCCGGCGGCGCGAACTGCGCGGCGATATCGGCGAGGAGCGCCTGGTCGTGACCCGAATAGGTCGGGCGGATCGCGGCAAACCGCTCTTCGACCATGTCGCGCACCGTGTCGATCCCGTGCTCGTGGACGGTGATCTTGATGCGCGCCTTGTACTTGTTGTCGCGCCGTCCCAGCAGGTTGTAGACGCTCAGGATCGCCTCGAGATAGGGCAGGAGGTCCGCTTCGGGCAGATGGTCGCGGATGACCTGGCCGATCATCGGCGTGCGCCCGAGGCCGCCGCCCACGATCACCTCGAAGCCGCGCGCGCCGTCGCGTTCGACGATCCGGAGGCCGATGTCATGGGCGCGGATCACGGCGCGGTCGGCTTCCGCCCCGGTGATCGCGATCTTGAACTTGCGGCCCAGGAACTGGAATTCGGGGTGATCGGTCGACCATTGCCGGATCAGTTCCGCGTAAGGTCTTGGATCGGCGACCTCGTCGGCGGCGGCGCCCGCGAAATGGTCGGCTGTCACGTTGCGGATCGTGTTGCCGCTGGTCTGGATCGCGTGCAGGCCCACCTCGGCCAGCGCGTCGAGCATGTCGGGCACGTCGCGCAGCTTCGGCCAGTTGAACTGTATGTTCTGGCGCGTGGTGAAATGGCCGTAGCCCTTGTCCCATTTTTCTGCCAGCAGCGCCAGTTGCCGCATCTGGCGACTGTTGAGCGTGCCGTAAGGGATGGCGACCCGCAGCATGTAGGCATGGAGTTGCAGGTAAAGCCCGTTCATCAGGCGGAGCGGCTTGAATTCATCCTCGGTCAGCGCGCCGCTGATGCGTCGTTCCACCTGCGCGCGGAACTGGGCGTTACGCTCGGCGAGGAAAGCGCGGTCGAATTCGGTGTAGTCATACATCGGCGCGGGCCTCCTGTTTGCCATGGGCATAGTTCGAGGGTCCCCGGCTGCGGAACGCCTCGCGGAAATGGGCGGGCTCGGGGCCGTTCGGGCCGGGGCGGACCTCGGCCAGGTAGGCGCCGACGACGCGGTCGGGCCGGGACTGCGCCAGAAGCAGGCGCAGGTCGGCATCGGCCTCGTCGGTCAGGACCTCGGCCAGGGCCAGATCGCGGACCCAGCTGTCGTCTGCGGCCAGATAGATCACGTCGCCCTGGAGGAGATCGTTGGCGGTGACGACCTTGGGCGAGAAGGGACGGGACATCAGAAAGCCTCCTGCAGGCGGGGTTCGGGATGTTCGGCCAGGGCAATCGCGGCGCGGGGCGCGAGGCCGATCAGGGTCAGGGCGGGGCCGGTCAGATCGGCGTCGGCCATGTCGCGGGCCAGGTCCGAGAGCGTGGTGGCCAGGATGCGCTGATCGGGGCGGGTGGCGTTCTCGATCACGCTGACGGGGGTGGCACCGCCCGCGCCATGCATCATCAGCCTGCCTTGAATGAAGCGCGCAGCGCGCTTGCCCATGTAGATCGCGACCACCTCGCCGGGGCGGGCCAGCGCCTTCCAGTCGTGATCGGCGAAGCCCTTCATGTCGTGGCCGGTGACGAAACGGACCGACGCGTTGCGCCCGCGCGAGGTCAGGCTTTGCCCGATGGCCGCGACCGAGGCGGATGCGGCGGTGATCCCCGGCACGATGTGCCAGGTGACGCCGGCCGCGTCGCAGGCGTCGGTTTCCTCGTCGAGGCGGCCGAAGACCGTGGGATCGCCACCCTTCAGGCGCACGACCTGCGCGCCGGCCCGCGCATGTTCGACGATCAGCGCGTTGATGTCGCCTTGCGTCATCGAGGGGCCGAAGCCTTCCTTGCCCGCGTCGATCAGCAGCGCCTCGCGCCGGGCGAGTTCCAGGATTTCGGACCCCACCAGACGGTCGTGGATCACGACATCGGCCTCGTCCAGCGCGCGGCGGGCCTTCAGCGTCAGCAGCTCGGGATCGCCGGGGCCCGCGCCGACGAAGGCGACATGGCCGGGACGGTCCTGGCGGGACAGGTGACCCGACAGCAGGTCGTCGAGGGCGGCGCGGGCCGTGTCCTCGCCGGTTTCGATGGCGCGGGGGCCCGTGCGGAAATACCAGTCGGACCAGAAGTCGCGGCGCGGGCGGCCATGGGGCAGGGCCTCGGCCACGCGGCGGAAGGCCTTGCCGATCCGGGCGAGCGCGCCCAGGCGCACGGGCAGGCGCGCCTCGAGATCGGCCTTGATCGCGCGCGCCAGCACCGGGGCCGCGCCTTCGGTGCCGATGGCGATGGTCACGGGATCGCGGTCGACGATGGCCGGCGTGATGAACTGGCTGTCCTCGAGGTTGTCGACGATGTTCGTCAGCGCCCCGTCCGCGCGGGCGAGCCGCGTGGTTCGGGCGTCTTCCTCCGGGTCCTCGTCGGCGGCGTAGAAGAGCGCGGCGCAGAGCGCATCGCCCGGCTCCATCGCGCGGGCATGCACCGTCAGGCGGCCCGCCTCGGCCCAGGCGATGATCCGGGGGTCGGGGTCTTTCGCGAAGACGCTCAGATGCGCTTCGGTCTTCATCAGGAGGCGCAGCTTGGCCAGCGCGGCCTCGCCCCCGCCCGAGACCACGATGCGGCGTCCCGCGACGGCCAGGAAGATGGGAAAATGTTGCATCCGGTCACTCTGCCTCACCGTTTGACTTGTCCCGGAATATAGGAAATATTCCCTGATAAGCGCCATGGGTTTCCGGAAATAAGGAAGTTTGTTCCGGCTTGTGGTGTGAATGGGATGAAACGACTTGGGAATGAGGGTTCAGGCGAATGAGCGTGCGGATCGACCAGACCGACCGGAAAATTCTTGCGGAATTGCAGCGCGACGCGGGCCAGTCCCTGGACGAGATCGCGAAGGCCGTGGGCTCGTCCAAGACGCCGGTCTGGAACCGGATTCGCAAGCTGCGCGAGGCGGGCGTGATCGGCCAGCAAACGGTCCTGCTGGATGCCGAGGCGTTGGGATACGAGGCGTGCTTCTTCGTGCTGATCCGCACCTCGGAACACGAGGCCGACTGGCAGGCGCGCTTCCTCGAGGCGCTGAGGAAGCGCCCCGAAGTGCAGGAGGCGCACCGGCTTGCGGGCGAGATCGACTATATCCTGAAGGTGCGCGTGAAGAACGCCCGTGCCTATGACGTCTTCTACCAGGCGCTGATTTCCGAGGTGCGCATCTACAACGTCACCGCACTCCTCTCGATGGAGGAGATCAAGTCCACCACGATGCTGCCGCTGGAGGGGTAGGGGCGCGCCCTCGGACCGGGGATCAGGCCGCGTCGAGGGCCGCGATGATCGGGGCGAAATCGCGGGCGGTCAGGCTGGCCCCGCCCACCAGCGCGCCGTCGACATCCGCGACCGCGAAGATCGTGGCCGCGTTCTCGGGCTTGACCGATCCGCCATAGAGAAGGCGCGTCGCCTCCGCCATGGACCGGCCGAAGCGATGGGCCAGGCGGTCGCGCAGGAAGCCATGGACGCGGGCGATCTGGTCGGGCGAGGGGGTCAGGCCCGAGCCGATCGCCCAGACCGGTTCGTAGGCGATGACGATGGGTTTGCCTGCGGGGTCCTCGGGCACGGATCCCGCAAGCTGGCCCGCGATGATGTCGAGGGTGTTGTCGGCCTCGCGGTCCTCGAGCGTCTCGCCGAGGCAGATCACGGGCATGAGGCCCGCTGCCAGCGCGGCGCGGGCCTTGCCGCGCACGGCGCGGTTGTCCTCGGCCCGGTCGGCGCGGCGCTCGGAATGGCCGAGGATCACTGCGGTGGCGCCCGCGTCGCGCAGCATGGCGGCGGAAATCTCGCCGGTATGGGCGCCGGTTTCCCTGGCGTGGCAATCCTGGCCGCCGATCGCGATGGCGCTGCCCATCGCGGCGCGGGCCGCGCGTTCGATCAGCGTCGCGGGCGGGCAGATCAGGACATCGCAATCGACGCTTGCCGCGGGACCCGCCAATTCGGCGATCTGCGCGAGGCTCTCGCCCAGGCCATGCATCTTCCAGTTGCCCGCGGCCAGCTTGCGTCGCATTCCCGTCCCCTGTCGGTATTCTTGTCAAGATCGTTGCAACTCGTGTTAGCACTGCAACCGGAACCAGACAATCGCAGGGGACCGGCATGGCAGGGATACCGCAACTGGACGCGCGCAAGCTGATCGCCCGGGATCCGACCGAGATCGCGCGCCTGCGCGCGGCGGCCGAGGATGTGGGCTTCATGACGCTGACCCATACCGCGCTGACGCCCGAGAGGGTGCGCGCGGCGATCGCGGCCTATCGCGCGGTGTTCGCGCAGCCGCGCGCGGTCAAGGCGGCGGTGGACATGGCGGCGACGGGATCGAACCGCGGCTGGGGCGGGCCGGGATCGGAACAGGTCAACCCCGAGGCCAATCCCGACTACAAGGAGGTCTTCGATTGCGGTCTGCCCCTGCCCGCGGGACATCGCCTGGAGGGGCGGGACCTGTCGGTCTATGCGCCGAACCTCTGGCCCGACCTGCCGGGTTTCCGGGCCGAGATCGAGAGCTATTTCGGCGCGGCGGCGCAGGTCGCGATGGAGGTCCTGCGCGCCATCGCCTTCGCGATCTCGGGCGACGAGACCGCCTTCGACCAAGCCTTCGACGCGCCGATGGCGCTGTTGCGGGGCAATTTCTACCCCGAGCGGCCCGATTGGGCGGGGGAGAAGGATTTCGGCATCGCCGCGCATACCGATTACGGCTGTCTGACGCTGCTGGCGACCGACGGCGCGCCGGGGCTCGAGGTCCTGGCCAAGGACGGGGCTTGGGTGCCGGTCCGGGCCGAGCCCGGCACCTTCGTCATCAATTTCGGCGAGATGCTGGAGATGTGGAGCGGCGGGCGCGTCAAAGCGACCCTGCACCGGGTCGTGGGCGGCGCGCAGGAGCGGATCTCGGTTCCCCTGTTCTTCAACCCGTCCTGGGACGCGAACGTGGCGCCCCCGGGATCGGAGAAGGTGATCGAGGCCGGGCCGCATCTGTCGAAGCGGTTCAACGAGACCTACCTGCACCTGAAGGACCAGGCGGCGCCGACCGGGGCCTAGAGGTCGGCCAGCGCGGCCCGCATCCGGCGGATGACCGGGCTTACGGGCGGTGGCGCGGGCGCTTGTCCTCGACCTTGACCGGGATCGGCCGCAGGTCGGGAGCCATGGGACGGGCGCGCAGGGCCAGGAAAAGGGCCACGGCCGCGATTGCGACGATGACGGCGATGATCATGCAGAACCCCCTTGGGCCGCGCGTTCGGCGGCCAGTTCATCGGCATCCTTGAACTTGATCGATTCCCCGCAGCCGCAGGCATCGGCGACATTGGGGTTGTTGAAGTGGAACCCGCTCTCCAGAAGGCTGGTCTGGTAGTCGATCTCGGTCCCGAAAAGGAACATCTGCGCCATCGGCGCGATCATCACGCGCGCGCCGTCCTGTTCGATCACCTCGTCATGGGGATCGACCTCGGTCGCGTAGTCCATGGTGTATTCCATTCCCGCGCAGCCGCCCTTCTTGACGCCGATGCGCAGGCCCTTGTGGCCGTCGCGCGCCATCAGCCTGGTGATCTGCGCCACCGCGCGGGGCGTCAGGGTCACGGCCTGCTTGCCAGGGATACCGAACATGGATGTGCCTCCTTCGCCGTCAATCTAGGCGCAGGCGGGCTTTGCCTCAAGGGGGCATAAGATCACTCCCGCCTGCATCTTGACAGAAGACCGCCCGGATCTTTGCGGATCCGGGCGGCCAGTGAGGGTCCGAGACCGACGGGGGGGTGTGGTTTCAGAGACCCATGCAATTGGCGTAGAAGGTCGTGGTGGCGGGCCAGTCCGAGAAGACGCCCTTGACGCCCACATCCTGCGCGAGGACGTCCAGAAGCTCGAAATAGACGCCGTCATGGGTGGTGGCGTCCTTGATCGACTGGAAATACCAGCCGCCGCCGCCGCCGAGGGGACCCGAGCGTTCCAGCGTCCAGGTGATGATGTTCAGGCCCGCCGCCTGCGCTTCCTTCGCCCAGATGGAGGGCACGATCCTGCCGTTCTCGGTCGTGACGAGAACCCAGAGCGGGGGCGCGATGTAGTTCACGCCTGCGGCCTTGTACTCGGCCAGCGGCTTGGGCCAGGTGGCGGGGTCCATGTGGTTCCAGCCATCCAGATCGTAGTGATCGACCAGGTAGACGGCCTGCGCGCCGAAGTCGGGTTCGGCCCGGATCCAGTAGAGAACGTCCTCGAGGTTGAAGCTCTGGAGCCAGACATCCGACGCGGGGATCCCGGCGGCCTTGTATTCGTCGACCAGCTTCTGTGCATAGTCTTCCTGGGTGAAGCCCTCGAAGGGCATCTCGACCGAGGGGGTCTTGAGTTCCGGCGTGAATTTCGCCCCCAGAGCCTTGAACAGCTGGATCGATTCCGCATGCGTCATCAGCGTGGCGCCGGCGGTGTAGAGATCGGTGCGCCAGGGCGCGATGCCGCCCTGGTAGGCCTCGGGCGTGGTCGCGCGGCGGTCGGCGCTGTCCATCTTGGGGGTCAGCGTCCGGAACTGCTCGAGCGTGATCTCGGAGGTGCGGCATTCGGCGCTGGCAGGCGTGTCGCCGCTGGCCGGGGTGAAGGGCTTGACGCAGGTCGAGGCCAGATCGGTCAGCAGGATGTTCGTGGTAGTGTGCAGGTCGTTCTGCGCGTGGCGGCAGACCAGTTCGCGGTCCTGGGTGAAGGTCACGTCACATTCCAGGATCCCGGCCCCCATGCGCGCGGCGGCCAGGTTCGATTCGACGGTGTGTTCGGGGAACAGCAGCGGCGCGCCGCGGTGGCCGATCGAGAAGTCCGATTTCGCGGGCGTCTGGCCGATGCAGGACTGAAGCTTGGTCTTCAGGTCGCTGTCGGGCATGGCGTCGATCAGGAAGGCGGGGCGGGGACCGTAATCGATGGACACTTTCGGCCCGTGGGCTTCGGCGAGTGCGATGCCGGGGGCGAGTGTCAGGGCCAGGGTCAGGAAGGGGGCGCGCATGAGGCTCTCCGTCTTGGGGGTCTGCGATGGCGCGCACTTGACCTGCGCTCTGTGACCCTTTGCCGAAGGCTTCGTGATGTTTCGGTAAAGGTTTTGCGACCGTTCCGCCACGCCAGCGTCCGGGGCATCGGGCGGCCATGAAAAAACGCCGCGCGGCCTTTGCCATGCGGCGTTGTCGGATCTCTCGCGAAAACCGGGCGGGCTTACATGAAGCCCAGTTCCAGCCGCGCCTCGTCGCTCATCATGTCCATGCCCCAGGGGGGATCCCATGTCAGGTTGACGTCGACCTGGCGGACACCGGGCACCGCATTCACCGCGTCGGCCACCCAGCCCGGCATCTCGCCCGCCACGGGGCAGCCGGGGGCGGTCAGCGTCATGATGATCTTCACCGCGTTCTCGTCGTCGATCTCGATCGTGTAGACGAGGCCGAGTTCGAAGATGTTCACCGGAATCTCCGGGTCATAGACGGTGCGGCAGGCCTCGACGATCTGGTCGTAGAGCGGATGATCCGTGGACGAGGGCGCGATCAGCGGCGCGCCTTCCAGGGGTTCCGGTGTCTTGTTCATCGCAGCCTCGCGTGTTCCTGACTGAATATATAGGGAAATGGGCCGCCCCCGTCCAGAGGGCAGCGGCGGCCCTCTGGGGGCTTGGCAAGGGGCGCATCCTGGCGCAGAAGGCGGGGATCGGAAGGAAGGGCGCGATGGCCGAGACGTTTTCGTTCACATGCCGGGCGACGGATGGGCGCGCGCGCACCGGGGTCATCGAGACGCCGCGCGGCCAGATCCGCACGCCGGCCTTCATGCCGGTCGGCACGGCGGCGACGGTCAAGGCGATGCTGCCCGAAAGCGTGGCGGCCACCGGGGCGGACATCCTTCTGGGTAACACCTACCACCTGATGCTGCGGCCCACGGCGGAACGCATCGACCGGCTGGGCGGGCTGCATCGCTTCATGAACTGGGACAGGCCCATCCTGACCGACAGCGGCGGGTTCCAGGTCATGAGTCTGGCCAGCTTGCGCAAGCTGACCGAGGAGGGCGTCAGCTTCAAGTCGCATATCGACGGCTCAAAGCACATGCTGACCCCGGAACGCTCGATGGAGATCCAGCGCCTGCTGGGCTCGGACATCGTGATGTGTTTCGACGAATGCCCCGCGCTGCCCGCCGACCGCGACCGGATCGCGGCGTCGATGCGGCTGTCGATGCGCTGGGCGGCGCGGTCGAAGGCGGCCTTCGGCGACAGGCCCGGTCACGCGCTCTTCGGCATCCAGCAGGGGGGCCTCGAGGAGGACCTGCGCCGCGAAAGCGCCGACGCCCTGCGCGAGATCGGCTTCGACGGCTATGCGGTGGGCGGCCTCGCCGTGGGCGAGGGGCAGGAGGCGATGTTCGCCTGCCTCGACTACGCGCCCGAACAGCTGCCCGCGGACCGGCCGCGCTACCTGATGGGGGTGGGCAAGCCCGACGACATCGTCGGCGCGGTCGAGCGTGGCGTGGACATGTTCGACTGCGTGCTGCCGACCCGGTCGGGGCGCACCGGGCAGGCCTTCACCCGGCGCGGCGCGGTGAACATCAAGAACGCGCGCCATGCCGAGGACCCGCGCCCGCTCGACCCGGATTGCTCCTGTCCGTGCTGCGCGTCCTACGGCAGGGCCTATCTGCACCATGTCTTCAAGGCGGGCGAGATCATCGCGGCGATGCTGATCACCTGGCACAACCTGCATTACTATCAGGA
>SBFT01000382.1 GCA_006227805.1 Paracoccaceae bacterium | reverse complement strand
TGCGCCGCACGATACGCTTCAGGTCGAACGCTTGGAAGCCGGTCCATTCGGTCGGCAGGACGATCGCATCTGCCCCGGTCGCCGCGACACGCGGATCGCTGGAAAAGTCCCGCCGCCCGACCTCGCCGTTCTCCGACATCAGCCGACCGAGACCGGCCGAAGAGATCGCAACCTCGACCGACCGCGGCCTCTGGATTTTCAAGGGCTCCCGGTCCGGCCAGATCATGTCGTGATCAAAACCCCGGAACCACACCTTCGGGACCGGTCGGGCATAGCCGCTGCCGACCTTGACGATCTTCGTTGGGCAAACTCCCTGCACCTCTGGCGCCAGGAACGCAGGCGGCCCACAGCCAGGTGCGCTCAGAGATCGGCGATCCGCAACGCGGTGTAGAGCGCGGGCACGATCACCCGGCGAAACCGGCCGAACGGGAACTGCCCCGGGTCGGCGCGCAGGACTTCGGGCACCAGCTCCAGCGGCGCGCCGGTGGCCAGCCGTCCCACCAGATCGCCCACATGGCTGCCCATGGACACGCCGTTGCCATGATAGGCAAATCCCGCGTATAGCCCCGGCTGCCCCGGAACAGGCCCCGCGAAGGGAACCCGCTTCGGCGAGAGGCAGACCATCCCCGACCATTCATGCTCGATGTCCACATTGGCCCAGGCGGGGAACATCTCTCGAAAGTGCCGGCGCAGGGCGGCCCTCGCGCGTTTCTCTGCCGCCGCCGACGAGAACACGCCGCCGCGCATCCCGAACAGCATCCTGCCATCGGGCATCAGGCGGAAATAATGCACCAGGTTCCGGCTGTCATAGGACATCTGCCGACTTGTCCATCCCTGCGAGTGCTGTTCCTCGGGTGTGATCGGACGGGTGACCAGAACGGTCGACTGTGTCGGCAGAAACCGCGCGGCCAGCCATTCGGGGATATGCTCCGAGGAATAGCCATTGGTCGCGACGATCACCTTGTCGGCACGCACGCGGCCCTTTGCGGTGTCCAGCCGCCAGATACCCCCCTCGCGCGTCAGCGAGGTGACCGCACTTTCGCCGTGGATCGCGACCCCGGCGGCGCGGGCGGCTGCGATCAGGCCATCGACATACTTGCGCGGATTCAGGGCGAAACCGACGGGGATGGTCACCGCGCCGTGAAAGGGTCCCCGCATTCCGACCTGCGCCAGTTCATGGCGGGGGATGATCCGGGGGGCCAGGCCGTGCAGGTCCTCGAACCGCGCCGCCTGCGCCTCCATGGCCTTCATGTGGCGCGGCGTATGGGCCAGTTCGGTTTCGCCGTCGGAATGGGTGTCGGCGTCGATCCGGTGGCGCGACAGGACTTCCCTGACGTGATCGATCGCCGAGAATTCGGCCTTGTAATAGGCGCGTGCGGCGTCCTCGCCATAGGCGCGCGACAAGGCGGCGAAAGATGTCTTGCCTCCGCCGAGGCAGCAGAACCCGCCATTTCGGCCTGACGCGCCCCAACCGGGAAACTGCGCTTCCAGCACGATCACGCGCGCGCCGGACCCCGCGGCGGCAAGTGCCGCGTTCAGCCCGGTGAAGCCTGCCCCGATGATGCAGAGATCGGCCCGGGCGTCGCCGTCAAGCGCCGGGAAGGCGCCAGGCGCATCCGCGGCGAAGGTGTCCCAGAAACAGCCCGCGCGCGGGCCGGTGCCATAGGCGAAGTCTGGGTAGATACGGCTCATGTCGCCCGCGCGGCAGCCTGTTCGTCGCGCTTCTGGCGTATCATGGCCTGCTTGGAGATCAGCGACGCGGTGATGACCCCGATCGTCACGATGGCGATCATGATCGTGGAGAGCGCGTTGATCTCGGGACTGACGCCCAGGCGCACCGCCGAGAAGATCCGGATCGGCAGCGTCGTCGACGCGGGACCCGCGGTGAACGAGGCGATCACCAGGTCATCCAGCGACAGTGTGAAGGCCAGAAGCCAGCCCGAGATCACCGCTGGCGCGATGATCGGCAGGGTGACCAGCCGGAACGCGTCCCAGGGCGACGCGCCCAGGTCCAGCGCGGCTTCCTCGAGGGACTTGTCGAAGGTGACCAGCCGCGACGAGACGACGACCGACACGAAGGCCATCGAAAAGGTCGTATGCGCCAGCACGATGGTCAGCACCCCGCGGTCGAGGCCAATGCCGATGAACAGAAGCAGAAGCGACAGGCCGGTGATCACCTCGGGCATGACCAGCGGCGCGTAGATCATGCCGGAAAACAGCGTCCGCCCCATGAACCGCCCGCCGCGCACCAGCACATAGGCCGCCATGGTCCCCAGGATCGTGGCCAGCGTGGACGAGAAGACCGCGACCTTCACCGTGACCCAGGCCGCATCCAGAAAGGACTGGTTCTGCAGCAATTCGCCATACCACTTGGTCGAGAAGCCCGCCCAGACCGTGACCAGGCGGCTCTCGTTGAAGCTGTAGATCACCAGGATGACCATCGGCAGGTAGAGAAACGCGAAGCCGAATGTCAGCGAGGTGACGTTGAACCAGCTCATCCGCATGTCACTTCTCCGCCTCGGCCTGTTTCTGCTGGTTGCGCTGGAACAGCACGATCGGGACGACCAGGATCAGGAGCAGGACCACCGCCACCGCCGAAGCGACGGGCCAGTCGCGATTGTTGAAGAACTCCTCCCACAGGATCTTGCCGATCATCAGCGTCTCGGACCCGCCCAGCAGCGAGGGGATCACGAATTCGCCCAAGGTCGGGATGAAGACCAGGAAACAGCCCGCGATGATGCCGTTCTTCGACAACGGCACCGTGACCAGCCAGAAGGCCTGGGTCCTCGAACAGCCCAGATCCTCGGCCGCTTCGATCAGCGATCCGTCCATGCGGTCCAGGGCAGAATAGATCGGCAGGATCATGAAGGGCAGGTAGGTATAGACGATGCCGATATAGACGGCGGTATTGGTGTTCAGGATCGTCAGCGGCGTGTCGATGATCCCGATCCACAGCAGAAGCTGGTTCAGGTAGCCCTCCTGCGACAGGATCCCCATCCAGGAATAGACCCGGATCAGGAAGCTGGTCCAGAACGGCAGGATCACCAGCATCATCAGGGTGGGGCGCCAGTGTTCGGGCGCGCGCGCCATGCCATAGGCGATGGGATAGCCGATCAGCAGGGTCAGGAACGTCGCCGTGACCGCGATCTGAAGACTGGACAGGTAGGCCTTCCAGTAGAGCGAGTCCGTGGTCAGGAAGACGAAATTCTCGAAGTCCAGCTGGGACAGGAAGTCCCAGATCCCGGTTTCCCAGCTGAAATGCGGCAGGTAGGGCGGCCGCGCCAGCGCCACGTCGGACAGCGATATCTTGAAGACGATCGCGAAGGGCACCAGGAACAGGGCCAGAAGCCAGAGATATGGAACCAGGATGAGGACGAGACGGCGCATCAGCTCTCCAGCAGCACGGCGGCGGTCGGGGTCCAGCTCAGCCAGACCTCATCTTCCCAGGTGATCGTGCGCGCCGACAGCCGGCGCGTGTTCGCGGTCTGGGCCTTGACCATGCGCCCGCCCTCGATCTCGACGTGGTAGGTGCTGATATTGCCAAGGTAGGCGATGTCATGAACCCTGCCGCGCAGGGCGTTTTCGCTCTCGGGCTTCTCGGTCGCGATCTGCACCTTCTCGGGACGGATCGCCAGGAAGGCCTTCTGCCCGTCCGAAAAGGGACGCTCGGATGTTGCGGTGACGGCACCGCCATTGTCGGTCCAGCTGAAGCGATAGCGGTCGGGTCCGACGGACCG
>SBFT01000379.1 GCA_006227805.1 Paracoccaceae bacterium | reverse complement strand
TGATTGTGAAGGGCGATCGCCTTTTTCTGTCTATCTGTGTGCTGTTCGTAAGTCTTGAGGCGCTCAGTTGAGATGAAGTCAACGATATCCACGATGTCACCAGACGAGTTTACACTTGACCACGAGACTATACTGCGCTATCGTAATAGTTGAAAGGCCGGGGAATAGGTCGGCAGCGTTGCGAAAGCGATGACGGGCCCCCCGCCTACTGACGAAAAGCCCATCCTAACGGATGGGCTTTTTTTGTTTTTTCTTCGGGTCGTTGCAGACCAGCATCCGTAGGCTAGATGCCAACCCACCATCTCCCTCCGTCGGGTGCCACCCTTCCCATCCCCCAACCCTTGCCAAATCCCCAACCCACCCCCGTAACCCGTTGAAATCCCGCTCCCCGCGCCCCGTCCCGGCGTGGGGCTCCGCTCAGACAGCCGCCCTGGCGGCCCCTTCGGAGATCGCCTGGCGCAGCTTGTCCTCGAGCGATTTCTGCTTGGATTTCGAGTGGTATTTCAGCCCGAACATGTCCTTCACGTAGAAGGTGTCGACCACCTGCTCGCCATAGGTCGCGATGACGGCGTTGGCGATGTAGACGTTGTTGGCCGCCAGGGTGCGCGCCAGGTCATAGAGCAGCCCCGGCCGGTCGCGGGTGTCGACCTCGATGATCGTGTAGATGTCCGATCCGTCGTTGTCGAAGGTGATGTGGGTGGCGACCTCGAAGGCCTTCTCGCGCTTCTTGATCTTGTCGCGGGTCTTCAGCGCGTCGCGCGGCAGCAACTCGCCCCGCAGCGTCTTCTCGATCATCTGGCGCAGGCGCGGCAGGCGCTCGGCCTCGTAGGGGGTGCCCTCGGCGTCCTGCACCCAGAAGGCGTCGGTCACATAGCCGTCCTTGGTCGTGTAGCTGCGCGCGTCGACCACGTTGGCGCCCACCAGCGCCAGGGCCCCCGCCAGCCGCGCGAAGATGCCGGGGTGGTCGGCCATCACGAAGCAGATCCGCGTGGCGTCGCGGTCCTCGTCCGGGAAGAGGTGGATCAGGATCTTCCCCTCGTCCTCGGACTGGTCCATCTCGCGCAGCATCCGCGCGAAATCCACATGCGCGGTCACGTGCAGTCCCTGCCAGTAGGGGTCGTAATGGCGCTTGGTCTCGCGCTTGAGATCGGCCTTGGACCAGCCCGGCAGCGCCTCGCGCAGGGCGCGCTTGGCCTCGGCGCCGCGGTTCTCGCGGTTGAGGTCCTCCATCCCCGTCTCGAGCGCGCGGCGCGCCTGGCGGTAGAGCGCGCGGATCAGCGCGGCCTTCCAGTTGTTCCAGGTGTTGGGCCCGACGCCGCGGATGTCGCAGACCGTCAGCACGCAGAGCAGGTCCAGCCGCTTGACCGTCTGCACCGCCTTGCAGAAATCGCGCACCGTGCGCGGATCGGCGATGTCGCGTTTCTGGGCGGTGTCCGACATCAGCAGGTGATAGCGCACCAGCCATTCCACGGTCTCGGATTCCGCCTTGGTCAGGCCCAGGCGGGGCGCCACCACGCGGGCGATCTGCGCGCCCAGCATCGAATGGTCCTCGGGGCGGCCCTTGGCGATGTCGTGCAGCAGGAGGGCGGTATAGAGCACCTTGCGGTTCACGCCCTCCTTCAGGATGCCGGAGGCGACGGGCAGGCTCTCGACCAGTTCGCCCTTCTCGATCTTGGCCAGTTGCGCGATGCACTGGATGATGTGCTCGTCCACGGTATAGCTGTGATACATGTTGAACTGCATCATCGCGACGATGGGTTCGAATTCGGGGATGAAGGCCGAGAGCACGCCCAGCTCGTTCATCCGCCTGAGCGCGCGCTCGGGGTTGCCGTGCTTCAGCAGAAGGTCCATGAAGATGCGCTGCGCCTCGCGGTCCTCGCGCATGTCGTCGTCGATCAGGTCGAGGTTCGCGCTGACCAGGCGCATCGTGTCGGGATGGATCAGCATCCCCGTGCGCAGGGCTTCCTCGAACAGGCGCAGGATGTTCAGCTTGTCCTTCCGGAAGGCGTCCGGGTCGGCCAGGTTCAGCCGGTTGTGCACCACCACATAGCCGTCGCGCACCTTGGGCTTGCGGCGGAAGATGCGCTCGAGCAGCGGTTCGGACTTGACGTGGATCGCTTCCAGCTTGGTCAGGAAGATCCGCGTCAGATCGCCCACTGCGGTGGCATGGCGGAAGTAATCCTGCATGAACAACTCGACCCCGCGCCGCCCGGCGCGATCCCTGTATCCCATGCGCTCGGCCACCAGGACCTGCATGTCGAAGGTCAGCTGTTCGCTGGGCCGCCCCGCGATCAGGTGCAGGTGCGACCGGACCGCCCAGAGGAAATCCTCGGCCTTCACGAAGCGGGCGAATTCCTGCGGAAGAAACACGCCCAGCTCCACCAGTTCGGCCGCGTCGGTGACGCCCTGGATGTACTTGGCGATCCAGAACAGCGATTGCAGGTCGCGCAGGCCGCCCTTGCCTTCCTTGACGTTCGGCTCGACCACGTAGCGTTCGCCATGGCGCATGTGGCGCTTCTCGCGTTCCTCGAGCTTGGCCTCGATGAAGTCGCGGCCGGTGTCGCGGAAGAGATCGTTGCGCAGCCGCGTCTTCAGCTCGCGCGCCAGCGCGGTGTTGCCCGCCAGCAGGCGGTGTTCCAGAAGGGCCGTGCGGATCGTGAAATCTTCCTGCCCCAGCCGGATGCAATCCTTGATGGTGCGGCTGGAATGACCGACCTTCAGCTTCAGGTCCCACAGGATGTAGAGCATCGTTTCGATCACGCTCTCGGCCCAGGGGGTGATCTTGTAGGGGGTCAGGAACAGCAGGTCGACATCCGAGAAGGGCGCCATCTCGCCCCGCCCATAGCCGCCGACCGCGATGATCGCGATCTTCTCGGCCTGGGTCGGGTTCGCCAGCCGGTGGATCCGGTCCCGCGCGACATGGAAGGTGGCGGCCACCAGGCCATCGGTCAGCCAGGTATAGGCGCGCGTGAGGGGGCGCGACCGGAACGGCTGTTCGGTGAAGGCGGCCTCGATCGCCGCGCGGCCGCGCGCCTGGACGTCGCGCAGGACGGCGACGGCGGCCTTGCGCATCGCGGCGTGATCCGCGGCCCCTGCCAGGGCCTCGTCCAGGTCGGCGCGGACGGTGGCGGCATCGA
This sequence comes from Paracoccaceae bacterium, assembly GCA_006227805.1. Classification (GTDB taxonomy): domain Bacteria; phylum Pseudomonadota; class Alphaproteobacteria; order Rhodobacterales; family Rhodobacteraceae; genus JAGYKE01. Next base: position 613 of record SBFT01000379.1, on the reverse strand, counting down.
AGATGCGCGCGGCGTCGCAGATCAGGTCTTCGGGCGGAGGTGCGGTCAGCGGATCCCGGTCAGAGACCGGGGCCGCCAAAGCTTCTGGGGGCAGGGTCAATCACAACCACCTGTCTGTTCTGGATCGTGGCGATCGCAAGCCCGCGTTCGTTCGTGCCGTCGCCCCGCAGGCGGAAGATTCCGCCGACGCCCTGGAAGCCCGCGCCCTGGGTCAGCGCGGCGCCGGTCAGCGCGTCGGCCTGGCCTGCCGCGACCAGCGCGCCGATGGCCGCGATCCCGTCGAAGGCCAGCCCGGCGATCGGATGAGGCTGCGTGCCGTAGGCGGCCTGGTAACGGCTGGTGAAGCGGCTGGTCAGGCCGGGATCGGGCAGCGCGAACCATCCGCCCTGGACGCCCGGCAATTCCAGCGTCTGCGGCGGGATGTCCCAACGGGTCAGGCCGATGAACTGGGTCGTGTCGGGCCGGATCCCCGCTTCGGGCAGCAGCTGGGTGAAGAGCGGCAGCGCGCCCGCGGTCGTGGCGTCGAAGAAGACCGCATCCGCCCCCGATGCGCGCACCGTCGAGACGATCTGCGGCACGGTGTTGATCACGCTCTGCTGCGAGAGGTCATAGG
>SBFT01000378.1 GCA_006227805.1 Paracoccaceae bacterium | reverse complement strand
TCATCGATGCTCTCGTTGCGGCAGACGAGGCAGCGCAGACCCTTGGAGAGCTCGCGCGCACGCTTCTCGAGAACGGGATCATCCAGGATCTCGTCCGGCTGCACGGCATGAACGGGCAGAGCCACGGCCAGCGACAGGGCCGCCGCCACAAGAAGCCGCCGCATCATTCCGCGGGCACCCCTTGGGGGACCCGGCGCGCGCCGGCGGCCACGCGGAAGCGGCGGTCCGATAGCGACAGAAGCCCCCCCAGCGACATCAGGAAGCAGCCCGCCCACATCCAGTTCGCGAAGGGTTTGACATAGGTGCGTACGACCCAGCCGCCGGCGCCCTGGGGATCGCCGATCACGACATAGACGTCGCGCAGGAAGCGATAGTCGATCGCGGCCTCGGTCGTGGGCATCTGAGCCACGGGGTAATTGCGCTTCTCGGGGCGCAGCTGGGCCAGTTCGCGGCCGTCCTTCGCCAGCGTGACAAAGCCCATGGTCGAGAAATAGTTCGGCCCCTGCACGCGCTGCACGTCATCGAGCGTGATGGTGAAGCCCGCGACCTCGAAGGGCTGACCCAGTTGCGCCACGCGGATGTCGTCCTGTTTCCAGGCGACAAGGCCGCAGATGGCGAAGAAGGTGACGCCCATGCCCACATGCGCCGTGGTCTTGCCCCAGTCCGCGCGCGGCAGGCGCGTCAGGCGCGACAGGCGTTCGCCCAGGGGCCCGCGCCCGGTGCGCGAGGCCAGGTCGATCAGCGCGCCGGTGACGATCCAGACGCCCATGAAGACGCCCAGCGGCCCAAGCGCGCTGCGCCCCGTCTGCATCGCCCAGACCAGCGCGGCCAGCGCCAGCGCCAGGAAGAAGACCGCCCGCAGGGGGCGCCAGGCACGGATCACCTGGCCCCGCTTCCACGGCATCATCGAGCCCAGCGGCAGAAGCAGGCCCAGAAGCACCATGAAGGGCGTGAAGGCCATGTCGAAGAAGGGCGGGCCGACCGACAGCTTGCGGTCGAAGAACATCTCGGCCACCACCGGCCAGAGCGTGCCGACGAAGACCACGAAACAGCCCACCGCCAGCAGCACGTTGTTGGCCACCAGCGCGCCTTCGCGGCTGATGGGGGCGAAGACGCCCTTGGCCTCCATCGCGCCGGCGCGCAGGGCATAGAGGATCAGCGCGCCACCGGTGAAGAACACCATGATCATCAGGATGAAGACGCCGCGTTCGGGGTCGTTGGCGAAGGCGTGAACCGAGGTCAGGAGGCCCGAGCGCACGATGAACGTGCCGATCAGCGAAAAGCCGAAGGCCAGGATCGCCAGAAGGATGGTCCAGCTTTTCAAGGCCTCGCGCTTCTCGACCACGATGGCCGAGTGCAGCAGGGCGGCGGCCAGAAGCCAGGGCATGAACGAGGCGTTCTCGACCGGGTCCCAGAACCAGAAGCCGCCCCAGCCCAGTTCGTAATAGGCCCACCAGGACCCCAGCGCGATCCCGATGGTCAGGAAGACCCAGGCCGCCAGCGTCCAGGGCCGCACCCAGCGGCCCCAGGCGGCGTCCACACGCCCTTCGATCAGCGCCGCCACCGCGAAGGAGAAGCAGATCGAAAGCCCGACATAGCCCAGGTAGAGGAAGGGCGGATGGAAGGCGAGACCCGGGTCCTGCAACAGGGGGTTCAGGTCCTGCCCGTCCATCGGCGGCACCGCCAGCCGCAGGAAGGGGTTCGAGGTGAAGAGGATGAAGGCGAAGAAGGCCACCGCCACCGCCGATTGCACCGCCAGCACCCGGGCGCGCAGCCCGGGCGGCAGGTTGCCGCCGAACCAGGCCGCCATCGCCCCGAACAGCGTGACGATCAGCACCCAGAGCAGCATCGAGCCTTCGTGGTTGCCCCAGGTTCCGGTGATCTTGTAGAGCATCGGCTTGGCCGAGTGGCTGTTCAGAACCACCAGTTGCAGCGAGAAGTCCGAGGTCACGAAGGCCCAGGTCAGCGCCGCGAAGGCGAAGGCTGTCAGCAGGAACTGCGTCGTGGCCGCGGGTTCCGCCACCGCCATCCACGAGGTCCAGCGTTTCTGGGCGCCGATCAGCGGCACCACGGCCTGCACGATCGCCACCATGAAGGCGAGGATCAGTGCGAAATGTCCGAGTTCTGTCACCATGGGCGGCAATATAGGCCCTGCCCGCGTCCGGGCCAATCGCAATCGGCCCGGGGTGTTCACAATGTCGCGGTCAACCTGCGCGGGCGCGGCGCCAGGCGTCCAGCGCGGGGTTCTCCTCGGGGGCGACCGCGCTCAGGGTCACGGCGGCATCGGGGCCGGGATCGGCGGCACCGGGGCTGTCCGCGCGCAGGGCGCGCAGGGCCGCGATGTTCTCGATCACCTGCGGCGCGCGCGCCATGGTCGCGGCGATGTCGCGCTGGAAATCCTGGGTCTTCATCTGGTGACGCGCGCCGAAATAGAACGACACGATCACGCCCAGAAGCCACCAGAGCGGCTCGGGCACAAGGGCGATCCCCTGCATCCGGCTGGCGAACCAGATCGGATCGACCATCGCCGCCACGAACAGTCCCAGCGTCCCCAGCGCCAGGGCGGGGCGCGGAATGCGGTTCAGCCCGTCCATGAAGCGGTCGAAGCCGCCCTGGCGCGCGCCGCCGAATTCGGCCCCGAACTGCGTCATCGCCTGGGCCTGCGCGTCCTGGGCGCGCCGGGCGCCGGCCTCGGCATTCTCGCGGAAGACCTCCGCGGTCTCGGCCACCACGTTGCGGCCCTGCCCGAAGACCATCTCGAGGATCCGTCCGATCAGCCCCATGATGCCGTCCTTTCCCGGAATGCCGCGGCGCTCAGGTGAAAGCGCGGGCTGATGAACTCCTCGGCGCGCAGGATCCAGCCCCCCTTGCCCCCGGCCCGGCTGCGGGCGAACTTGCGGCTGGCCGGTCGCGCGTCGGCGATGCGGAAATAGTAGTTGCGACGCGCGACCCCATAGGCGTCGCGCAGGGCGATCGGGTCCGGGCGCGCGGCCTCGGCCGCGGCGGCTTCGGTCTGCGGACCGATCAGCCCGTCCACCGCCACCTCCATCCCCATCTGCCTCAGGAGGCGCTGGAGGATCGTGACCGCGTTGCGCCCGGCATTGACATACATGTCGAAGACCGAAGGCTGCAGCGCCGCGGGCAGCCGCGCGACGCCGGGGCGCTCATGGTAATGGGTGACGAAGATGTCGACTGCCTGCTCCCGGCCGAGCCGCCGCACATCGGCGACGCCCACCGCGCCGTCGCCGTCGAGATCCAGCCCCAGCCGGCGCATCGTGTGGATGGTCACGCCGAAATTGGTGGCCCCGCCCGGATCGTCCGGGTCATCGACGAAACCGCCCTCGCGGGCGACGATCTCTTCCGCGATCTGACGAACAGACTTCATGACCCGCACCTCGCTGCCTGGGATGCGGGAAGGCTGGTGCGGAGCGGTTAACGCCCGGCAAAGCCCCCGTGCGCCCGGTCAAGAACCCTGGTTGCCGCCTCTTTCTGGTTGAAAATACGCAAATCCCGACCTTGCCGCCGGACTTGCCGCCGAAAGATCAGCTGCCGCCCTTCGGATCCTTGTAGACACCCTGTTCCTTCAGCGCGTCGATGACTTCCGCCGGCATGTAGGTCTCGTCATGCTTGGCAAGGATTTCCGTGGCTTCGAAGACGCCGTCGATGTAGCGGCCGGTGCCAACCATGCCTTCGTTCTCGGAGAAGAGATCGGGCAGCACTCCGGTATAGGTCACCGGGATCGAGGCGCCGCC
>SBFT01000296.1 GCA_006227805.1 Paracoccaceae bacterium | reverse complement strand
TCTTCCTCTCGCTCCAAATATCCCGGGGGAGCGCGAGGGGGCAGAGCCCCCTCGCTCCGGTCGGCTGGTGGCAGGCAAGACGAAACCGCTCATGCCCCCAGCGCCCGGAGCAGATCGCGGCTGATGATGTGGCGCTGGATTTCGGACGTGCCGTCCCAGATCCGTTCGACGCGCGCGTCGCGCCAGAACCGCTCGAGCGGATAATCGTCCATCAGCCCCATCCCGCCATGCACCTGGATCGCCGTATCCGTCACCCGCGCCAGCATCTCGGAGGCATAGAGCTTGGCGGACGCGATCTCGCGGTTCGCGGGCAGGCCCTTGTCCAGCCGGTCGGCGGCGGCGAGCGTCAGGAGGTCGGCGGCATCGATCTCGGTGATCATGTCCGCGATCTGGAAGCTGACCCCCTGGAACTTGCCGATCTTCTGGCCGAACTGTTCGCGCGTGGCGGCGTAGTCCAGAGCATAGTCGAAGACACGCCGCGCACGGCCCACGCACATCGTGGCGACCGTGATCCGTGTCGCGTAGAGCCACGTGTTCATCACCTCGAACCCGCCATCGACTTCACCCAGGACCTGGGCATCCGGCAGGCGACAATCGTCGAATTCCAGAATCATGTTCTTGTAGCCCCGGTGGCTGACGGACTTGTAGCCGTGCCGGATCGTGAAACCGGGATGCCCGCGATCGACCAGGAAACAGGTGATCCGCTTCTTGGGGCCTTTCGGCGTGTCATCCTCGCCCGTGGCGACGAAGACGATCACGAAATCCGCGTGTTCTGCGCCCGAGATGAAATGCTTGGTCCCGTTCACCACCCAATCGCCGCCTTCGCGCCGGGCGCTGCACTTCATGCCGCGCACATCCGATCCCGCGCCCGGTTCCGTCATGGCCAGCGCGTCCATGCGCTCGCCCCGGACGGCGGGCATCAGGTAGCGATCGATCTGGTCGCCCTGGCAGGCCATCAGGATGTTCTGCGGGCGCCCGAAGAAGTGGTTCAGCGCCATGGACCCGCGGCCCAGTTCGCGTTCCACCAGCGCGAACTCCAGGTGGCTCAGACCCGCGCAGCCAACGCTTTCGGGGAAGTTGCAGGCGTAAAAGCCCAGTTCCAGCGTCTTGCGCCTGATCTCGGCCGCGATCTCGGCGGGGACCTCGCCGGTGCGCTCGACCAGGTCTTCATGCGGATAGATCTCGTTCTCGACGAAGCTCCGCACCGTCTGGACGATCATTTCCTGTTCTTCGGTCAGCCCGAATTGCATAGCGTTCTCCCGCGCGGTCAGGTTGCGTAATCCGATCCCTCGGCATCGAGGATCGCCTTGAGTTCCGCCAGGTGCCTCACGTCCTGTTCCGGATAGGCCTCGAGCTCGCGTGCGGTCTTTTCGGCCACGTCGTGGGGCAGGACCCGCAGCTTTTGCCCCGTCTGCAGCGCGCGAATGTAGGTTTCGGCCGCACGTTCGAAGTAATAGAGCCTGTTGAAGGTTTCCGCGACGCTTTGCCCGATCACCAGCACGCCGTGATTGCCCATGACCATGACCTTTTTCCTGGGGTCGTCGAACAACGCGGCACAGCGCGCGCCCTCTTCCTCGAATGCCAGCCCGCCATAGTGATCGTCGATCACGATGCGGTCGTAGAAGGTGGCGCAGTTCTGGTCGATGGGCGGCAGGCGGCTGTCGGCGAGGCTGGCCAGAACGGTCGCGAAGATCGAATGGACATGCATTGCGCAGCGGGCATGGGGCACGTGGCGGTGAATGCCGCCATGCAGGCCCCAGGCGGTGGGATCGGGCGCATCGGGCCCCTCCAGCGTGCGCGGGTCGTTGGCGTCGACCAGGATCAGGTCGCTGGCGCGGATGCGGCTGAAATGCCGCTGGTTGGGGTTCATCAGGAACCGGGTGCCGTCTTCGTTGACGCTGAGGCTGAAGTGGTTCGCGACGGCCTCATGCATGTTCAGCCGCGCGGTCCAGCGGAACGCGGCGGCCAGATCGACGCGCTCGGCCCAGTGATCCATGTTCGGGCGCAGGTTGGTGACGGTCATCAGGGATCCTCCCGGCGGCCACGCTGGCCCGGCGCGCGGTCACGCGCAAGCCCGTTTGCGACGCCGTCAGACGGACTTGGGCCGCGACGGCACCCAGGCATAGCCGTCATGGTCGAGGATGTAGGCTTCGCGCAGGCCATGGGGCTTGTCGGCGGGAGGCTGCAGGATCGTATGGCCGGCCTCCTGCGCCCGCCCGACCGCAGCATCGGGGTCGGAATCGTAGAGGCGGATCTCGATGCCGGCGCCGCGCGGCGGGTTTTCCGGCAGGAGACCCAGAAGCGGATTGGCGTGATAGGTGCCGTCGGCATGTAGCTGGAACACCTGACGGCCATAGCGGACGATCGCGAAATCCTGCGTCACCTGGTGGCAGGACATGCCGAAGACGCCCTTCAGAAAGGCGGATGTCGCCCGGACATCGCGCACCAGGATATTCAGGCCGAGGCCCGAGAGCGCGCGCCCGAACCCTTCGGCGTCTATCGAATCGTAATCCATGACTTCAGCCTGAGCCATGGCGCATGGCGCTGCAAGTCGGGGCTTGCGCGCGGACGGAAAGATGGGACACTTCCCGGATGACAAGTTCCTTCTTTCCCTCCTGGCCAGATGTCGCCGCGCATCTGGTCGCCGTCGCCGCGGGCCGCGCCCCCGCCGATCTTGTGTTTCGCGGCGGCACCTGGGTCAACGTCCACAGCCGCGAGGCTCTGCCGGACCACGACATCGCCGTTGCGAAGGGGCGGATCGCCTTTGCAGGGCCTGATGCCAGCCATTGTATCGGCCCCGATACGCAGATCGTCGAGGCGCGGGGCCGATACATGATCCCGGGCCTCTGCGACGGACACATGCATATCGAAAGCGGCATGCTGACCCCGGCGGAATTCGCCCGCGCCGTGATCCCGCATGGCACGACGACAATGTTCACAGACCCGCACGAGATCGCGAACGTGCTGGGGCTGGAAGGCGTGCGCATGATGCATGACGAGGCGCTGATGCAGCCCGTCAACATCTTCACGCAGATGCCGTCCTGCGCGCCCTCGGCCCCGGGGCTCGAGACCACGGGCTACGAGATCACCGCCGAGGACGTGGCCGAGGCCATGAACTGGCCCGGCATCATCGGCCTGGGCGAGATGATGAACTTTCCCGGCGTCGCGGCGGGCGACGCGCAGATGCTGGCCGAGATCGCGGCGACGCAGAGGGCGGGGAAGACCGTGGGCGGTCACTATGCCTCGCCCCATTTAGGGACTGATTTCGCGGCCTACGTCGCGGGTGGGCCCGCCGATGACCACGAAGGCACCTGCGAGGCCGACGCCATCGCCCGCGTCCGCCAGGGGATGCGCGCGATGCTGCGGCTGGGCAGCGCCTGGTATGACGTGAAGGCGCAGATCACCGCGATCACCGAAAAGGGGCTGGACCCGCGGAACTTCATCCTCTGCACAGACGACTGCCATTCGGGCACGCTGGTCAACGAAGGCCACATGAACCGCGTGCTGCGCCACGCGATCGCGTGCGGCTGCGATCCGCTGGTGGCGTTGCAGATGGCGACGATCAACACTGCCACCCATTTCGGGCTGGAGCGGGAACTGGGCAGCCTGACGCCGGGACGGCGGGCCGACGTGATCCTGACCTCGGACCTGGCAACCCTGCCGATCGAGCAGGTCTGGGCGCGGGGCGTCCTGGTGGCGCAGGACGGGCAATGCCTGGTCGAGTGTCCGCATCTGGACTGGCCGGACCATGCCCGCAGCACCGTCCGGGTCAAGAAGGCCCTGACAGGGGCCGATTTCGCGGTCAGGGCCCCGGAAGGCGCCAATGCCGTGCTGGCCAACGTGATCGGCGTGGTGGAAAACCAGGCCCCGACAAAGGCCCTTCAGGTCGCCTTGTCGGTCCGGGACGGCCTGGTCGAAACCCAGGGCGATGTGTGCCAGATCGCGCTGGTGGAGCGCCACCGTGCCACGGGGGGCGTGACCAACGCCTTCGTGTCGGGCTTCGGATACAGGGGCCGGATGGCGATGGCCTCGACCGTCGCCCATGACAGTCACCACATGATCGTCGTGGGCACCGACCGCGACCAGATGGCGCTGGCCGCGAACCGCCTGGCGCAGGTGGGCGGCGGCATCACGGTCTTCCGCGACGGCGAGGAACTGGCCCTGGTCGAGTTGCCCATCGCCGGCCTGATGAGCGACAGCCCGGCGGCACAGGTCGCCGCCAAGGCCGAAAGGATGGTGCAGGCCATGATCCAGTGCGGCTGCACCCTCAACAACGCCTACATGCAGCATTCGCTGCTGGCGCTTGTGGTCATTCCGGAACTGCGGATATCGGACAAGGGCCTGATCGACGTCAGGACATTCCGCGAAATCCCTGTGTTCGAGCCGCTTTCATGACCCGGATCGAGACCCCGGACCTGGCCGAGGCCGAGAGTTTCACCGACCCCGCAGCGGCGGTCGCGCGGCTGGAACAGCTCTATCGTGCATCGACGGAGTTCCTCTGCGCGCATTTCCTGCGGGCGATGAGCCAGGGCGCGCCCGATCACCGTGTCCGCGCCTTCTATCCAGAGATCCGCTTCACCACGACCAGCTATGCCCGCGTCGACACGCGGCTGTCCTTCGGCCATGTCTCGACGCCGGGCACCTATACCGCGACGATCACGCGTCCGGACCTGTTCCGCAACTACCTGACGCAACAGCTGGACCTTCTGATCCGCAACCATGGCCAGCCGGTGACAATCCGCGCCAGCGACACGCCCATCCCGATCCACTTCGCGGTGGCGAACGACGCCGGAATAACGGTGCCGCAGGAAGGTGCCGCCGATTTCACCCTGCGCGACGTCTTCGACGTGCCGGACCTGTCCTCGACCAACGACGACATCGTCAACGGCACCTATGTCGCCCGTGACGGCACCGGCCCGCTGGCGCCGTTCAGCGCCCAGCGCGTCGATTACTCGCTGGCCCGCCTGATGCACTACACCGCCACGGACCCGGTGCATTTCCAGAACCACGTCCTGTTCACCAACTACCAGTTCTATGTCGAGGAGTTCGAGGCCTTCGCCCGCGCCCAGTTGGCGGATCCCGCCAGCGGCTACGACGCCTTCGTCAGCACCGGCAATGCCCGCATCACCACGCCGGACGGAGCCCTGAAACCAGTCCCTAAACAGCCCCAGATGCCCGCCTATCACCTGACTCGGCCGGACGGCAACGGGATCACTCTGGTCAACATCGGGGTGGGGCCGTCCAATGCAAAGACGGCGACCGACCATATCGCGGTCCTGCGTCCCCATGCATGGCTGATGGTCGGCCATTGCGCAGGGCTTCGCAACAGCCAGGCGCTGGGCGATTTCGTGCTGGCCCATGCCTACCTGCGCGAAGATCACGTGCTGGACGACGACCTGCCGGTCTGGGTGCCGATCCCGGCGCTGGCGGAAATCCAGATCGCGCTGGAACAGGCCGTGGCCGAAGTGACCGAGCTTCGCGGCTATGACCTCAAGCGCATCATGCGCACCGGAACCGTCGCCACCATCGACAACCGCAACTGGGAGCTGCGCGAACATACCGGCCCGGTTCAGCGTCTGTCGCAATCGCGTGCCGTCGCGCTGGACATGGAAAGCGCCACGATCGCGGCGAACGGATACCGGTTCCGGGTGCCCTACGGCACGCTTCTGTGCGTCAGCGACAAGCCGCTGCACGGGGAATTGAAGCTGCCCGGCATGGCGTCGGACTTCTACAAGACGCAAGTCGCGCGGCACCTGGCCATCGGAATCCGCGCGATGGAGACGCTGCGCGGGATGCCACTCGAGCGGCTCCACAGCCGGAAATTGCGGTCCTTCGACGAAACCGCATTCCTCTGACTCGGGGAAAACCGGCGCTTTACCGCGTTTTTCGCTTGCGTCAGCCCACTATTCGTTGTGTTCCTACACAATATAACGCTAATATCTGATACCGAGGCCCCAAAGATCGGGCAGACGAAGGAGACCAAGAAATGGCGAAACCGATGACCAAGACCCAACTCGTCGCCGCACTGGCCGATGCAATGGGCAGCGACAAGAAAACCGCCGGAGCCGCGCTGGACGCGATCTCGGGCATCATCACCAGCGAAGTCGCAGGCGGCGGCGCGGTGACCCTGCCGGGCGTCGGCAAGATCTATTGCCGCGAACGTCCCGAGCGCATGGTGCGCAATCCCGCCACCGGCGACCAGTTCAAGAAACCCGCCGACAAGGTGGTGAAGATGACGATCGCCAAGGCGCTGAAGGACAGCGTCAACGGCTAAGTCGACCTCGACCAGACCCAAGACCGACTGGACAGGGCCACTTTCGGGTGGCCCTTTTCCTTTGGCGAACGCGGCTCTTGCACGACGGCCGCCGACACGGGACACTTGCCCGGCGCGTCGCGAACCGAAAGGGAGCCCCATGTCGACATTCGGTATCGTCCTGATGGTCATCCTTCTTCTCTTGCTGCTGGTGACCATCCTCACCCAGTTCATCGGCAGCCAGGCCGCGTCGCAGGTGCCACGGCGCGGAAAGATGACGCGCGTCAGGGGCGGGCGCATCCACTGGCTGGACCAGGGGCAGGGCCAGCCGGTCGTGTTGATCCACGGGCTGGGCGGCAACACCGACAACTTCACCTATGCCCTGAATGGCCATCTGACCGACGGCTTCCGCGTCATCACCATCGACCGCCCCGGCTGCGGCTGGTCCGAACGCGATGGCCCCGATCGGGCCGGTCTGGCCGAACAGGCCCGGATGATCGCCGAGTTCATCGAGATCGAGGCCCTGGGCAAACCGCTTGTGGTGGGTCATTCGCTGGGCGGCGCGATTTCGGTCGCGCTGGCGCTGAACCATCCCGACCGGGTCGGCGCGCTGGCCCTGATCTGCCCGGTGACCGACAGGGTCGACACCATCCCCGACGCCTTCAAGGGCATCGACATTCCCTATCCCGGGCTGATCCCCGTGATCGCCCATACCTTGTCCGGGGTCCTGTCGCTGCTGATGGAGAAAAGGGTCTTCGCCGAGGTCTTCGCCCCGGAACCCGTTCCCCTGGACTTCCCGGAACGCGGCGGCGGCCTGCAAGGGCGGCGGCCCGAGAGTTTCATCGCCGCCGCGCAGGACATGGCGCGTAGCCGCGCCACCGTCGATCAGCTCGTCGGGCGCGAGGGTGAGTTGAAACTGCCCATCGGCATCCTTTACGGCGCGGCGGACAACCTTCTGGACCCCGCGCGCCACGGCAAGGCCTTCGCCGAGAAGACGGGCGGCACCTATGCCGAACTGGCGGGAAAGGGCCACATGATCCCCCTGACCGCGCCGAAGGACTGCGCCGACTTCATCCGCGCGATGGCGCAGAAGGTCTGAGACGCGCACCCCGACCGCCTCCGCCCCGACCTTGAACTTGTTCACGAAATCCGGTTGGGTCACGCCAATCGGGTTGAGAGGACGGATCATGGACCTGCGCGCCATCGCCATGGGGCTTGCCTTCGCCCTGATGTGGTCGTCCGCCTTCGCCTCGGCCCGCATCATCGTCGCCGATGCCTCGCCGCTCTTTTCGCTGGCGTTGCGCTTCCTGATCTCGGGCATACTGGGCGTGGGCATCGCCTGGGCGATCGGCCAGACCTGGCGGCTGACCCGCGCGCAATGGCGCGCCACGATCCTGTTCGGGATCTGCCAGAACGCGCTCTATCTGGGCCTGAACTTCGTCGCCATGCAGACGGTCGAGGCCGGGCTGGCCGCGATCATCGCATCCACCATGCCGCTTCTGGTGGCGCTGGCCTCCTGGCTGATCTTCAGGGAGAAGCTGGGCGCGCTGGGCATCGCCGGGCTGGCGGCGGGCTTTGTCGGCGTGGCGCTGATCATGGGCACGCGCCTCGAAGCCGGCGTCGATCCCCATGGCGTGGCGCTGTGCCTGATCGGGGTTCTGGCGCTGACCTTCGCGACGCTGGCGCTGCGCGGCGCGACCTCGGGCGGGAATTTCCTGATGGTGGTGGGGTTGCAGATGCTGGTGGGCGCGGCGGTGCTGTTCGTCGTGGCGCTGGCGATCGAGACGCCACGGGTCGAGCCTTCGTGGACGCTGCTTCTGGCGTTTCTCTACACCACACTGGTGCCGGGACTGGCGGCGACGCTGGTGTGGTTCCTGCTGGTCAACCGGATCGGCGCGATCCGCGCCGCGACCTTCCACTTCCTGAACCCCTTCTTCGGCGTCAGCATCGCCGCGCTGCTTCTGGGCGAGGCGCTGGGCCCCCGCGACATCCTGGGCGTGGCGATCATCACCGCGGGGATCCTGGCGGTGCAGCTTGCACGTCAGTCCGGACGCGCTAGACTCGGTCAGGACCAAGCTGCCGAAGGCCCCAAACGATGATCCGACGCCGGTTCCTGACCCTGTCCGCGACAGCGCTGACGCTGACGCCCCTGTCCGGTTTCGCCGCATACGAGGCGATGCCCTATGATCGCACCCTGCCGCGTCGGCTGCGCGAGGAAGGCCGCAAGGTCATCTACAATTTCCGCACTGAATGGTCGCTGACCTGCCGGATCAAGCAGGACCTTCTGGCGGAATTGCTGACCGAAAACTCCGCCTATCGCACCCTGACCTTCGTCGACGTGAACTGGGACATCTACGGGCCGTCGGTCTGGGTGGAACGTCTGAAGGTCCGCCGCCAGTCGACGCTGGTGGCCATGAAGGGCGAGAGCGAGATCGCCCGGATCGAGAACGAACCCGACAAGGACCGCCTGCGCGATCTTCTCGACGCGGCCCTCGCGGCCTGAGGCAGCGGCGTGGCCGAACCGGGCCCCAAGCAATACGCCTTCGTTCTGGTCCCGGGCTATTCCCAGCTGGGGTTTTCCTGCGCGCTGGAGGCGCTGTCGCTGGCCAATCGCCATCCGTCGGGGCGCCGGTTCTATTCCTGGCGCATTCTCAGCGAAAGCGGTCTGCCGGTGCCCGCCTATAACGGGGTCACGATCGCCGTGGACAGCGGTCTGGCCGATCTCCAGCGCGGCGAAACGCTGATCCTCTGCGCGGGCGAAAATGCCGCCCAAGGCGCGACGCCGCGCCTTCTGTCCTGGTTGCGACGGGAAACCACGAGGGGCATGGATTTCGGAGCGCTGTCCGCCGGGGCCTATATCCTGGCACGCGCCGGCCTGATCCGGGGCAAGCGCGTCACTACCCATTGGGAATATCGCAGTGCGCTGGCTGAACTGGTGCCCGATGTCATCGTCGAAACCTCGCTGTTCTCGGTCGATGGGCGCGTGTTCACCTGTGCAGGCGGTGCCGCCTCGATGGACATGATGCTCTACCGGGTTCATGCCGATTATGGCCCCGACCTGTCGACCTGGGTCGCAGACCAGATGGTCTATACCGACCCGCGCGACCGCGGGCAGGCACAGCGCCGCGTCACCGCCGCCGCGCGCGGGGTGCGCCACGGCAAGCTGGCGATGGCGTTGCAGATCATGGACAACAACATCGAGGACCCGATGAGCCCCGACGAGATCGCGGCCCTGATCGGCCTGTCCACGCGGCAGATGGAGCGCCTGTTCCAGACCCACCTGAACGCGCCGCCCAAACGCTATTACCTGAAGATGCGGCTGGACAAGGCACGCGACCTGCTGCGCCAGACCGGCTTTTCGATCACCGAGATCTCGGTCGCCTGCGGCTTCAAGAGCGTTTCGCACTTCTCGCGCAGCTATCGCCGGGCCTTCGGAACCTCACCCAGCCGCGCAGGCAACGCGAACCGGATGATCTGGCAGCCCGAAGGCTAGTTCAGAAGCAGCTCGATCTCGCCGGTTATGGCCCGCGACATCGGCTTGGTCCGCGATCCCCAGGTCGCGACCACTGCGCCATCGGGCCCGATCAGCACCTTGTTGAAGTTCCAGGCGGGCACGAAGCCGGTTTCGGCGGCGACATCCTGGTAGAACTCGTGCGCCCCGGGACCGCGCACCGACAGGATGTCCGTCATCGGCAGCGTCAGGCCGAAGGTCACCTCGCAGAATTCCTTGACGTCCTGCGCTGTGTCCAGTTCCTGGTTGAAATCGTCCGACGGCACCGCCAGGACGACCAGCCCGCGGTCGCGATAGGTCTCGTACAGGGTCTGAAGATCGGCATACTGGCCCGTATATCCGCATTGCGACGCGGTATTGACCACCAGCACCGGCTGGCCGCGCCAGTCCTCCAGGTTCAGGATGCCGCCATCGATCGAGGGGAAGCTGCCCGTCACACCCGCCTGCGCGACCTGCGCGGCCAGGGACAGGGCAAGGGCAAGCTTGATGTGGCGCATCGTGACCTCCTCTTTGGTGGGTCTTACGCGCGGGGCGGCGCGCCGGATCACCCTCACACCT
>SBFT01000253.1 GCA_006227805.1 Paracoccaceae bacterium | reverse complement strand
CGGGACAGGCGCCCGCGGCGCGCGGGTGACAGGACGTACATGACAGACCGCCCGAAGGCGGCTATCCTGCACGCGGATCGAGGAAGGATCTGACCCCATGCTTCTCTATGTGACCGTCGGCACCGACGACCTGCCACGCGCGGTGGCGTTCTACGACGCGGTCTTCGCCGCCCTGGGCCATCCGCGCCTGCCGGAGTGGACGCCGGGCTGGGCCGGGTGGGGCAAGGATTACGACGCAGGCATCGGCTTCTGGCTCTGCCCGCCCTTCGACGGAAGGCCCGCGAGCGGGGGCAACGGCACCATGTTCAGCTTCCGCGCAGAAAGCGCCGCGCAGGTGCGCGCCTTCCACGCGGCCGGACTGGCCAATGGCGGCACCGACGACGGGCCCCCGGGCCTGCGCCCGCACTACGACCCGGCCTTCTATGCCGCCTATCTGCGCGATCCGACCGGCAACAAGATCTGCGCGGTCTGGCACAGATACAATCCGGCGGAGGAGGGGGAAGACTAGCCCTGAGGCCGTCTGGCGGGGAAAGTCTGACGCATTCAGCACATCGGGCCGCCCGTAGCCCGAAGTGGCGGAGAGACAGGGATTCGAACCCTGGGTCCCCTTGCGAGGACAACGGTTTTCGAAACCGCCCCGTTCGACCACTCCGGCACCTCTCCGCGGGGGTCTGGGCGTGTCGTGTAGCGTCTTGAACGGGCGGTGACAAGGGCACATTTCACCCTAGATCAAGCCGACGTGAAACCGGTTGTCAGCCGATGGGAAACCCGTAACGATGCGCCACATGCCCAAGCCTGTCCCGTTCCCGTCCCGGGTCCTCCGCCTTGCCTGCCTCGCGCTGGTTCTCTGCGCCGCCTGGGCGGCCACGGCGCGCCCGGGTCTGGCCGCCGATCGCGCCCGGCTGGAGGCCTTCCTGGAGGTCACGGGCTTCGACGTGGCGCTGGAATCGATCCGGCTGTCGGCGGGCTCGGCCCCGCAGATGCTGGGCGTCGACGCCAGCGTCTTCGGGTCCGAATGGACGCGCGCCACGGACGAGGTCTTCGCCGTCGAGGTGATGCACGACATGGCGATGGACATCCTCGAACAGACCCTGTCGGACGACCTCCTGGCCCATGCCGCCGATTTCTACGCCAGCGATTTCGGGCTGCGCGTGGTCGAGATCGAGAATGCCAGCCACATGAAGGAAGACGACGAGGCCAAGCAGGCCGAGGGTCAGGCGCTGGTGGCGGGGATGCTGCGCGAGGGCAGTCCGCGCCTGCAACTCTTGCAGCGCATGGGCCGCGCGGCCAATCCCGGCGATACCGGCGTTCGCGCCGTGCAGGAGATCCAGTTCCGCTTCCTGATGGCCGCCAGTGCCGCGGGCGTGGTCGATCTGCAGGTCGATCCGGTCGATCTGCGCGCGGCGATGGAGGCCGACATTCCCCGCCTGCGCCGGTCGCTGGCCGAAAGCGCGCTGGCGGGCAATGCCTATACCTACCAGTCGCTGAACGACGACGAGTTGCTGGCCTATACCGAAGCGCTGGAACATCCCGACATGCGGCGCGTCTACGAATTGATGAACGCGGTGCAATACGAGGTCATGGCCAACCGGTTCGAGGCGCTGGCGGCGCGCATGTCGTCCTTGCGTCCGGGGCACGACCTGTGAGCGCGCTCTCGCGGTCCCTGGGCCTCGGCGCGCTTGCCTGCGCTCTGGCCCTGAGCGTGGCGTCGGCCGCCCGGGCGGGCCCCTCGGCGCAGGACCTGGCGCGGGTGCTGAAACTGGACGAGGTCGTCGGGATCCTGCGCCAGGAGGGGCTGGATTACGCCGAAACGATCGAGGACGACATGCTGGGCGGCAGCGGCGGGCAGCTCTGGCGGTCGAAGGTCGAGGCGCTCTATTCCGCCGAGCGGATGGCGGCGGTGCTGACCGAGGCGATGGAAGACGGCATGAACACGGCCGAGATCGCCGAGGCGGCGGCCTTCTTCGGCACCGAGACGGGGCAGGGCATCCTGACCTTCGAGAACGCCGCGCGGCGCGCGATGGCCGAGGAGGATGTCGAGGAGATCGCCCGCCTGAGGGTCGAGGAGTTGCGCGCGGCGGGCGATGCGCGCCTGGCGCAGGTGGACAGGTTCATGGCCGTCAACGACCTGGTCGAGCGTAACGTGGCCGGGGCGCTGGGATCGAATTACCAGTTCTTCCGGGGGCTGGCGGATGGCGGCGCGCTGGACCTGACCGAGGGCGACATCATCGCCGATGTCTGGGGCCAGGAGGCGGAGCTGCGCGCCGAGACCGAAGGCTGGCTGACGGCCTTCCTGACCATGGCCTATGCGCCGCTGGGCGACGACGCGATGCAGTCCTATATCGACTTCTCCGGCACCGAGGGGGGGCGCGCGCTGAATGCGGCGCTCTTCGAGGGATTCGACGTGATGTATCGCGACATCTCCTATGCGCTGGGGCGGATGGTGGCGCAGTCGATGGGCGGCAGCGACCTCTGAGGCGGGCCTGCGGATCGTCCGGGAAGGGTGTTGACAGCCGCGCGCTTTCGCAGGATAAGCCCGCATCCCGGCCCGAGCGATCGTGCCGGGTTCGACATTTTGACACGGCCCGGAAAGGGCGCGCTGTCCGAGGTGGGCCGGAATGGTCCGCGAACGCCCGGTGACGGGGACCACAGGACGCGGTGACACGAAGGAAACGACAGATGTTCGCAGTCATGAAGACGGGCGGCAAGCAGTACAAGGTTCAGGCGGGCGACATGCTGCGCGTCGAGAAACTGGCTGCCGATGCCGGCGAGAAGATCCAGTTCAACGACATCCTGATGCTGGGTGGCGAGACGATGACCGTCGGCGCGCCGCTGGTGGCGGGCGCCGCCGTTCAGGCCGAGGTCGTGGACCAGATCAAGGGCGAGAAGGTGATTCACTATGTGCGTCGCCGCCGGAAGCATTCGTCCAAGCGCACCAAGGGCCACCGCCAGAAGCTGACGCTGGTCAAGATCACGGACATCCTGGCCTCGGGCGGGGACAAGACCGGCGTGAAGGCCGCAGTCGGCGCCGGTTCGGTCAGCGTGGCTGCCGTGGCCGCACCGAAGAAGGCCGCGCCCGCGAAGGCCGCCAAGGCCGCCTCGGGCGACGACCTGAAGGTCTTGTCGGGGGTCGGCCCGGCGCTCGAGAAGAAGCTGCACGAGGCGGGTGTCACCTCGTTCGCGCAGATCGCGGCCTGGACGCCGGAAGACGTCGCCGCCTTCGACGAGAAACTGAACTTCAAGGGCCGGATCGAGCGTGAAGGCTGGATCGAACAGGCCAAGGAACTGGCCAAGGGCTAAGGAGAACCAAGATGGCACACAAGAAAGCAGGCGGTTCATCCCGGAACGGGCGCGACTCGATCGGTCGCCGCCTTGGCGTGAAGCTGTATGGCGGCCAGGCCGCGATCGCGGGCAACATCATCGTGCGTCAGCGCGGCACCAAGTTCTGGCCGGGCCAGGGCGTGGGCATGGGCAAGGATCACACGATCTTCGCGACCACCGATGGCGCCGTGACCTTCCACAAGGGCCTCAAGGGCCGCACCTTCATTTCGGTCCTGCCAGTGGCGGAGGCCGCCGAGTAAGCCGGACCGCAAAGGGTTTCAAATCTTTCGGGGGATCGGCGGCCAGCCGGTCCCCCTTGAATTTTGCGGCCCCGGAGGAGGGGGCCGATCCCGGCCGCGGGGATTTATCGGAGATCGACGTCGATGCTTCACGCAACCGCAACGATTGCGGCCCTATTGCTGGCCAGGCGACTCGCGCCGTACACCGGGCGCACACATGC
>SBFT01000042.1 GCA_006227805.1 Paracoccaceae bacterium | reverse complement strand
CTGGGCGTGCAGCTGACCTTCGCGCTGAACCCCAAGGAGCCGCCCGCCTATAGCGGGCTCGACAAGGCCCCCCCGCCCGTGCTGCCGCGCAATGCCGCCACCGCCGCGCAACTGGGCTGGGGCAGCGGCGGCGACTGGGCCGCCTCGCCGGCCGCGCTCGACGATATCGAGACGCGCGCCGCAAGGGCGCTCTCGCAGACCGGACTTGTCCTGCGCGGCATCGCCCTGACCCCCGGCGCCGTCCGGGTCGAGATCGACAACCCGACCTACCGCGCCCAGGCGCAGGCGGCGGGCCGCGCGGCGCGGGCCCTGACCGGCGTCCTTCCGCCCTCGGTCGAGACGATCACGGTGGTCCTGGTGAAGAACGGCATCGCCGCGTCGCAGATGACCCTGCGCCGCTCGGACCTCGAGGCGCTGGAATACGATCTGGACAATTCCTGGTCCTCGTTCGCGCGCGCCCGGATCGGGCCGTCCACCGCAACGCTGCCGCCGCGGGACGGTCTCTTTCCGCGCTGGGAGGGCGGGTTCGCCCCCTACATCACGCCCAGCTTCTTCGATCCCGACGACCCGATCCGCGCCGATCTCGGCGTGCAATACGAGGCGAGCCTCGAACTGGCGCCCGGCTGGGTTCTCTACGGGCTGGCCCGCAAGAAGATCGTCGGCAATCTCGATCAATCCACCCGTGTGTCGAACTCGGTCCTGCCGCGCGTGCGCAGCGACTTCAACATCTACGACCGCGAAGGCGACCCGGCGCTGGTCGAGCTGACGCTGAACCGCTTCTTCCAGCCAGGCGAGGATCTCTACGGGCGGGTCTCGGTCGGGTATCTGGAAACCATGTATGCCGGCGTCTCGGGCGAGCTTCTGTGGAAGCCCTTCGACAGCGACCTGGCCCTGGGGGTCGAGGTGAACTGGGTCCGTCAGCGTGACTTCGACCAGCGTTTCGGATTGCAGGATTACTCGGTCACCACCGGGCATGTCTCGGCCTATTACGATTTCGGCAACGGCTTCACCGGGCAGATGGATGTCGGGCGCTACCTGGCGGGGGACTGGGGGGCCACGGTCGCGCTGGATCGGCGGTTCCGCAACGGCTGGACCGTCGGCGCCTTCGCGACCAAGACGGATGTCTCTGCGGCCGAGTTCGGCGAGGGGTCCTTCGACAAGGGCATCCGCCTGACCATCCCGCTGGACTGGATCTCGGGCCAGCCGGATCGCCGCGACGCCGACGTGATGCTGAGACCCGTCCAGCGCGACGGCGGCGCGCGGGTGACGGTGTCGAACCGTCTCTACGGGATGATCAACGACAGCCATCAGACCGGACTGCAGGAAAACTGGGGGCGGTTCTGGCGATGAGGGCCTTCGCGATCCTTGCCCTGGCCGGACTGGCCGCCTGCAGCCCGCCCGCGGCACCCGATCCGCGCAGCGTGCTGACGCGCGCCCAGCTGGACCAGGTCGATCAGCCCCTGATCCTGGTCGAGATCCCGGCCTTGTCGGTCGCGGCGACGCTGGTGCCGGTGTCGCGCAACGGCGATGTCGTCACCTGGCAGACCGGCGACCAGGTCAGCGTCTCGATCCGGGGCGGCGTGATCGTCGCCACCCGCGGCCTGGGCGCCGACCTGATGAGCGCCGATGCCCCGGGCAGCATCGCTCTGGCCAATGGCGGCGGCCCGGGCGGCACCTACACCCGGTTCCACACCTTTCTCGATGGCGAAAACCAGGTTCAGTATCAGGCATTCAATTGCCGCCTGCGGGGCCGCGTCCGCGAGGCGATCGAGATCATCGGCCAGCGGCACGACACGCTGCGCACGGACGAGACCTGTTTCACCGAAGGCTTCGTTGCGGAAAACATCTATTGGCGCGGAGGCGACGGGACTTTATGGAAGAGCAGACAATGGCTCGGACACGTCACGGGATACGTGACGATGGAGCGGCTGAAAAAATAACAAGCGATACAGCTTGAGGGCATGAGCATGACGTCGAAACTTCTCCTGGCAGGGGGTCTGACCATCGCGCTGGCAGGCTGTGGCGTGACCTACAAGAGCCCGTCGATCGGCGCCGCCGCCACCGACGCCTCTGTAAGGGTCGTCGAACTGACGCCCCAGACCGTTCTCGTCGCCAACCGCGCGCCCTATCGCCCCAGGACCCTGCCCGCCGTCTTCGGCCAGAGCGCGGGCGCGGGCGGTGCGGTGCGCGGCGCGGGCGAATTGCCGGATCTTCCCCTCATTCCCGACGCGCGGCCCGAGGCGCTGGAGCTGCGCGCGCCGCCCGCGGTGCAACCGCCACCCTACCGCATCGGCGTCGGCGACGTGCTGCTGATCTCGACCACGTCGACGGCCAGCACGATCCAGGAATTGTCCGGCCTGTTGCGCGCGCAGGGCCAGCGCCAGGGCTTCACCGTGCGCGATGATGGCGCGATCGCGGTGCCCGACGTGGGCACGATCATGATGGCCGGCATGACCCTGGAAGAAGCCGAGGCGCGCCTGTTCGAGGCGCTGGTCGCCGCGCAGATCGATCCCGCCTTCTCGCTGGAAGTGGCCGAGTTCAACTCGAAACGCGTCACGATCGGCGGGGCGGTGGGCAACCCCTCCCTGGTGCCGGTCACGCTCAACCCCATGACCCTGCGCGAGGCGCTGATCGCCGCGGGCGACCTGCGCACGCGGAATGCGGAATTCGCCTCGATCCGGATCTACCGCGACGGCGAATTGTACCAGATCCCGGTCGAGGACTACCGGCGCCGCGCCGATCTGCAGAACCTGACCCTGCTGAACGGAGACGCGGTCTTCGTCGACACGACCTATGACCTGGAACAGGCCATGGAATTCTACGAGAGCCAGATCGAGGTCATCATGCTGCGCCGCAACGCGCGCCAGCAGGCCCTGAGCGAACTCGAATCCGAGATTTCGCTGCGCCGGTCCGAGCTGTCCGAGCAGCGCGAGAACTTCCGCATCCAGAGCGAATTCGACGCGGTCGAGCGCGATTATGTCTACCTGTCCGGCGAAGTCGCCAAGCAGAGCCGCTTCACCATGCCCTTCGGTCGCGACGTGACCCTGGCCGACGTGCTCTACGGGTCCGGCGGTTTCGACACCACCACCGGCAACCCGGCCGAGATCTACGTGCTGCGCGCCTCGGACGACCCCGCGGAGTTCGGCGCGGTCACCGCCTGGCATCTCGACGCCGAGAACGCGATCAACCTGACGCTGGCCACCCGCATGACGATGCGCCCCAACGACATCGTCTTCATCGAGGAACAACCGATCACCAAGTGGAATCGCGCGTTCCAGCAGGTGTTCCCGGTCCTCTTTTCGGTCGCTGCCGCCGCAAACTGACGCCGAATTGACGCAGCACGCCGAAAGAGTGCCCGTTTCAGCCTAACTATCTGGTTTTTAATATAAAACCAAGTCGCCTCGGCTTGCCCGCATGCCCGAATTCGTCACTTTCGCACGCAGATTTGTGGCTAAGTCGTGGTAAACGAAAAATTTTTCACAAAGTGGATTCACGAGCGCCCAAGTCTGGTGCTATTTTTGGTTAACAAAAAATAAACCTGAGGCAGGTGTAACGATGTTCGATTTTGACGCGAGTCGCGCTCTGCGCGATGATTTCTTCGACATGCACGGTGACCTGTGCGGTCGTTCTGCCCGAGACATGGTCCGCAGACGCGGCTGGGCCTATCCGGTCGCCAAGCGCGCCTTCGACGTGACTTTCTCGCTGCTTCTGCTTCCCTTGCTGCTGGTCGTGGGTGCGGTGCTGTTCCTGCTGAACCCCTTCCTGAACCCCGGGCCGATCTTCTTCGTCCAGCCCCGGATGGGCC
>SBFT01000049.1 GCA_006227805.1 Paracoccaceae bacterium | reverse complement strand
CCAGGGACCCGAGATCAGGAGCGTGCGCGCCAGGGCGCTGACGACGATGCCCAGCATCGTGGCGACCAGATAGATGCCTGCGAGGATCGCAAGAAAATCGCACACGAGATCGACCCCGCGCCAGAAAACCGTCATGTCGCTCTCCGCCCGAAAAAGCCGGGCGCCCCCCGGGTGACGGGGGACGCCCCAATGGATCAGTGGATCATTCTTCGCCGTAATAGGCCTTGCGGAAGGCGGCATAGCTTTCGGCGCCGGCGCCGTTGGCGTCCATGCGCTCGGCCATGCGGCTCCAGACGGCGTCATTGGCCAGCTTCAGATAGGCGGCCGCGGCCTCCTCGCTGGGGTGGGGCACGAAGGTCATGCCGCCTTCCGTCAGGATCTTGACGTCGGACACCACGTCGGCCTGGCGATCGTTGAAGGACTTCTCTTCCCACTCGATCACGACGCTCTGGATCAGCTCCTGCGCTTCGGGCGACAGGGCATTCCAGGCATCGACGTTGAAGATGATGCCGATATCGGTGTTGTAGAAGGCCGGATCGACGCGATACTTCAGGAACTCGTTCCACTTCAGCTGGGGAATGCCGATCTCGGTCCAGGCCGCGGCGTCGACCACGCCTTTCTCCAGCGCCGAATAGACCTCGGTCGCGGGCATCGAGGAGGTGGTGGCGTTCATCGCGGTGAAGAAGGCGTTGTAGATCGGGTTGTCGCGCAGCTTGACGCCGGTCAGGTCGAGGACGCCGTCCTCGGCGCGGAACTTCGGCTCCGAGTTCATGAAGATGTGGAACTTCAGGCCGCCGTCGATCCAGCCCAGGTGCTTGACGTTGAAGCGCTCCTGATGGGCCTGGTCCATCAGCGCGGCGCCGCCGTTGGCGCGCACTTCCAGCGGCGTCATGCGCGCGCCGACCATGGCGTCGATCTCGGGCACGTTGGCGCCGTAGAAGCTGCCCGGCGTGTGGACCATGTCGATCACGCCGTCACGCGCCGCCTGGGGCTGTTCGAACATGCCGATGGCTTCGGGGCCGCCGCGCACGTCGATCTGAACGATGCCCTTGCCGCGTTCATTGATGTCGGCGACCATGGCGAGGAAGGTCTTGGTGTAGACCAGGAATTCCGGGAAGGCGTGCACCGCGGAGACGCGGTCTTCGGCCTGCGCCGCCGGAGCCATCGCCAGCACGACACCGCTGGCGGCGAGAAGAAGAGAGGCTTTCGAGGAAAGCCGGGTGAGGATGGACATCGCGAATCTCCCTGAGTCGTCGTTATTGGCACGGAATGTGCGGTTTGGTCGCAGCATCATGCATCTGTCGGGCCCGCATGCAAGCAGCGCCGGAGCAACTTAGATGCATTTTCATATGAAAAGCTTGACGGCGTTCAAATTGCAATCAAAAGATTTGTTGTATGAAAATTCATGCATTCTGGCGGAGGGAAGATCATGAAGATTGCCGTCCTGGGGGGAGGAAACGGATCGACAGCGGCGGCGGTCGATCTGACCGAGGCGGGACATGACGTCCGGTTCTGGCGGCGCGACGGCGCGGCGCAGGACAGGTTGCGCGCCGCCGGCAACACGCTGTCGCTGAAGGACCACCGCGGAACGCGCCCCGTGCGCATCCCCCTCGTCACCTCCGACATCGGCGAGGCCGTGCGGGGCGCGGAACTGATCGTCTGTCCGACGCCCGCGGTCGCGCAGGCCGACATCGCGCGGGCGCTGGCGCCGCATCTGGCGGATGGGCAGGTCGTCTTCCTGCCGCCGGGCAGTTTCGGGACCTGGATGATGGCCGACATCGTGCGCCGCGCGGGCAACAAGGCCGATGTCTCCTGGGCCGAGGCCGGCACACTGCCCTACCTGACCCGGATGCATGGGGCGGAAACCGTCGCCATCACCACCCGCGCGACGCGCCTGCCCACCGGCGTCTATCCCTTCCGCAATGCCGACCATGCCCATGGCGTGCTTGCGCAGGCCTATCCCTCGGTCGAACGCGCGGGCGACGCGCTCTCGGGCGCGCTGATGAATGCAGGCCCCATCATCCACCCGCCGCTGATCCTGATGAATGCGGGACCCATCGAACATTTCGACCATTGGGACATCCACAACGAAGGGACCCAGCCCGCGATCCGCCGCGTGACCACGCGACTCGACGGCGAACGCATGGCGGTGCGCGAGGCGCTGGGCTACGGCGCGCCGCATTTCCCGCTGGCCGATCACTACGACAAGGACGGCCCGGAATGGATGTATGGCAACGCCGCGCATGAAAAGCTGACCGACAGCGGCGACTGGCGCGAGCATCTGGTCCTGACCGAACATCGCTACATGCGCGAGGACGTCCAGATCGGGCTGGCCTTCCTGGTCTCGGTCGCCGACTGGGTGGGCGTGCCTGCGCCCACCGCGACCGGTCTGCTGGCGATCGGATCGGCGGTCTGCGACGACGATTTCCGCAAGTCCGGCCGGACGCTGGAAACCCTCGGACTGGCCGATCGCGACGTGGCTTCGCTCCAGGCGATGCTGCGGGATGGCGCCTGAGATGGCGGGTCCGGAAGGGGCGGCGCGGCCGCTCATCGCCGCCCTCGGGGCGGGACGGATGGGCCGCGGGATGGCGGTGGCCTTCGCCTATGCGGGCCACCCCGTCCACCTGATCGACGCCAAGCCGCGCGGGGCCGGGGACGCCGCGCGCGTCGCGGACGAGGCCGCGGACGAGATCCGCAGGACGCTCGCGATGATGGCCGGTCTGGGGCTGCTCGAGCCGTCCGAAATCGGCGGGATCGCGGTCCGCGTCACCCTTTTCGGCGCCGACCGCCTGGCCGAGGGGCTGGCGGGCGCCTCGGTGATCTTCGAAGGCGTGCCCGAAACGCTGGCCGCCAAGGAAGACGCGCTGGGGCGCGCCTCGGCGCTCTGCGATCCGCAGGCCATCATCGCCTCGACCACATCGACGATCCTCTCGACCGACCTTGCGCCCTTCGTGCGCCATCCCGAACGCTTCCTGAACGCGCATTGGCTGAACCCCGCCTTCCTGGTGCCCCTGGTCGAGGTCTCGCCCACGCCGCAGACCGATCCGCAGGTGACCGCGCGGCTGAACGCACTGCTCGAAGGGATCGGCAAGGTGCCGGTGATCTGTGCCGCCAGCCCCGGCTACATCGTGCCGCGCCTGCAGATCCTCGCCATGAACGAGGCCGCGCGCATGGTCGAGGAGGGCGTGGCCACCGCCGAGGACATCGACCGCGCCACCCGCTACGGCTTCGGCTTCCGCTTCGCGGTGCTGGGCCTTCTGGAATTCATCGACTGGGGCGGGGGCGACATCCTCTACTACGCCAGCCGCTACATGACCGAAGCGACCGGCAAGGACCGCTTCGCGGCGCCCGAGATCATCGCGCGCAACATGGAAGAAAATCGCCGCGGCCTGCGCGATGGCCAGGGCTTTCTCGATTACGAGGGGATGGACGTGCCCGCCTACCAGAAGGCGCGCCTCGGCGCCTTCGCGGCCATGCTGCGTCATCTCGACAAGCTGCCGGTCAAGGGCGACTGAACCCCGGCGACTGATCACCGGCGTCTTCGGGTCGCAGATGCCCCGCGGGGCGGCCCGCAAGGCCCGCGTGGGCAGAGCCCCTTCTACCTCTGGTCCAGGAACGCCGCGATCGTCGCCAGAAGCGCATCGTTCTGCGCCGGCAGGCCCATCGAGAACCGCATCCAGCTTTCCAGCCCCGCCTCGCGGGTGCGGTTCACGACGAAGCCGCCCTCGTCGAAGAGGTATTGGACCAGCGCCTCGGTCGCCGCCGCATCCTCGCCCGAGGGACGGATCATCAGGAAATTGGCATGGCTCGGCGC
>SBFT01000320.1 GCA_006227805.1 Paracoccaceae bacterium | reverse complement strand
GGCCGCGTGCGCCCCGCAACGACCTCCAGCGCCTGACCGCCTGGGCCATGACCGGGTGCATCGCAACGCTGTCGCTTCCCGTCGCCGCCTCGCTCGCCGCGGTCAACCTGATCCGGGGCGAGGACTTCCGCCTCAACACCCAGGTCCTGTCGATGACGGTCCTGGTCGCATCGGTCCCGGCCTACGGGCTCTTCTGAGCCGCCTCGGGCACATCCGCCCGCGCCACCATGAACGTGTGGATCGTGAACACCACCGCCCCGCTCTCGGGCAGGCGCAGGATCGACTGCTTCTCGCTCCGCAGGTAAGGCCCGTCCGACGCCCCCGCGCCCTGCCGCCGCGGCGCATGGACCGACCGCGGCGCATGCAGCTCGGGATCCTGATACCACAGCCGGTTGAACCGCCACATCGGCCGCCGCGCCTGCACCCCGTCGAACAGCCGCTGGACCCGCCGCGCCATCGTGTCGTCGTAATGCGCCACCGGCTCATGAATCGCGACCAGCGGCCGCCCGATCTTCTCGTCCAGCCGCCAGCTGGCCGGAAAGCACAGGACCGCGCCGGTCAGCACATGCTCGTCCCCTTCGCGCTGCAGGATGCAGACATCCTCCTGCACCAGGTGCCCCAGCGTGCGCAGCGGATCGTCCATGTCCGGCACCACGCGCACCCCATCCGGGCGGACCACCGCGTCGCCCTCGAACCGATAGCCCCGCCCCGGATCGCGCCGGAAGATGTCCAGCGCCATCGCCAGCACCTCTCCCGCCGCCGCCCACGCCTGCGGCAACAGCGCCAGGACCTCGCCCGGCTTCTCCTCGATCAGTTGCGCCCGCCGCGCCATCTGCCCGGCAAAGGCGTCATCCACCATCAGCCAGTCATCCGCCCCCAGCGGCGCCACCCCGGGCAGGGGCCGCACGGCGTGCACGTCGAAGGGAAACACCTTCTGCAGGATCGGCTCCATCCGCACCCCCGTTTCTTCCAAAACGACGCACCCCCGTGTCGCTTCCAGACAAACCCAGCGCCCCGGGCCGCGCCATCATGCGCCATCCAACCCGAGCAAGGGCGCGCCCATGAACACCCATTTCCGCGACACCCGCAAGATCGACCCGACCCGCGGCGACCGTCTGCCCGACGGCACCCCGAACGACAATGACCGGGTCGAGATCGGGCCGACGCAGCTCGCCTATCGGGAATGGGAAGCGGCGGGCCTCGTCCTGCCCAACCTCGAACGGATGCGTGACTTCCGCTGGAAGCGGCTGACGAAGGCCATCGTGGACCGCGGCTATGCGGGCCTTCTGATGTTCGACCCCCTGAACATCCGCTACGCGACCGACTCGACCAACATGCAGCTGTGGAACACCCACAACCCGTTCCGCGCGGTGCTTCTGTGCGCCGACGGCTACATGGTGATCTGGGATTACAAGAACTCGCCCTTCCTCTCGACCTTCAACCCGCTGGTGCGCGAACAGCGCTCGGGCGCGGACCTCTTCTACTTCGACCGGGGCGACAAGGTGGACGTCGCCGCCGACGTCTTTTCGAACGAGGTGCGCGTGCTGCTGGCCGAACACGCCCCCGGCAACATGCGGCTGGCCGTCGACAAGATCATGCTGCACGGGCTGCGCGCGCTGGAAGCGCAGGGGTTCCAGATCATGGAAGGCGAGGAGGTCACCGAAAAGACCCGCGCCATCAAGGGTGAGGATGAAATCCTGGCCATGCGCTGCGCGTCGCACGCCTGCGAAAGCGCGGTGGCGGCGATGGAGGCGTTTGCGCGCACGAACGTGCCGGGGGGCAATGTGTCCGAGGATGACATCTGGGCGGTCCTTCACGCCGAGAACATCAAGCGCGGCGGCGAATGGATCGAAACGCGGCTTCTGGCGTCAGGCCCCCGGACGAACCCGTGGTTCCAGGAATGCGGGCCGCGCATCGTGCAGATGAACGAAATCGTGGCCTTCGACACCGACCTGATCGGCAGCTACGGCATCTGTGTGGATATCAGCCGCACCTGGTGGATCGGTGACCGCAAGCCCACCAACGCCATGATCGACGCCATGCGCCACGCGCATGAGCATATCCAGACCAACATGGCCATGCTGAAACCCGGCGTCACGATCCCAGACCTGATCGCCGGGTGCCACCGCCTGGACGACCGGTTCCAGAAGCAGAAATACGGCTGCATGATGCATGGCGTGGGCCTCTGCGATGAATGGCCGCTTGTCGCCTATCCCGACACGGCGGTGGCGGGCGCGTTCGATTACGCGCTCGAGCCCGGGATGACGCTGTGCGTCGAGGCGCTGGTCAGCCCCGAGGGCGGCGATTTCTCGATCAAGCTGGAAGACCAGGTGCTGATCACCGAGGACGGGTTCGAGAACCTGACGAAATATCCCTTCGATCCGGCACTGATGGGGGAATAAGGCAGGGTCCGACGCGGACCCTGCGAGGACCCTGACGCAGGGTCCCGGTCTTGGCGCGACCGTTCCGCTCAGAGGCCGGAAACCGCGTCGATTTCCGGCCTGGATCGTGCGTCACGATCCAGGGGCGTCCGGTCGATCAACACCGCGTAGGGTGGGTGACAGCCCACCATTCCTGCCTCTGCACGAGCGATGGTGGGTTTCACCCACCCTACTAGCTGTAGCGTGGGCACGACTCAATCATCTTTTGTTTGAGCCCGACCATGGTGGGTTTCACCTAACCTAACCCCCTGCTACGATAAAATGCCGCGAGGTCTATCGCGCGGATATCCAATAGCTGAGAGCACGGGTATGCTTCGCACATTCAGATGGGTGTCTTTGGCGATTTGGATTTGGGTTGCTTTTTCTCTGTGGGCGATCTTCTTTGGTAGCCCTGATCTCTTTCAGCGAGTTGGCACTATCGGAATCTGTGCAGCCATTTTGACCGCGTTGGCGCACCAAGCGGCACTTCAAGAACTACGAAAGAAACACTCAGAAACGGCGGACGCTCTTGTCGATCGGGCGCTTACCGAAAACCTTTGGCTAGAAGGAATTATCGTTTGCATCGCAACGATTCAAACTGGCTTCGGAGACTTGTTTCACATATGGATTGTCTTCCACTTGGCTGAGTTAGCCGATTTAGTTTTGAGGAAAACTTTGTCGGTCCACTAGCAAACGGCCCATATCGATAGCCACGGTGCCGTCCCCTACACCCCCACCACCCCCCGCCGTTCCTCCACCGCCGCGCGCACCAGCGCCGCGATCTCGGGGCGCGCCACGTCCTCCGCAGACGCGATCTTCACATGGCGCAGCGCCTTGCCCGTGCCCTGCAACAGCCCCGCCGGATCGGGCAGGGCGACGCCCTGGAAGAACCCCAGGTTCACATGTCGCCCATGCGGCATGGCATAGGCATAGCCGTCCTTCATCTTGTTCCCCGCGACCGACCACCAGACGCTGCGCTCACCCGGGCTGGCCACTTCCACGCCGTCGGGGTCCAGCCGATGCACAAGGTCGCGGATCGCGTCCAGTGTCGCCGCATGGGCGGGCACCAGCGCGCGGATGTCGGCATAGGCGCCCATCCTTGTGTCGATCTTCATGGCGGCTCCTCGGGGTCAGGGGGGCGGGACACCGCAGGCTAGCACGATCGCCCCGTTTCCCGCAAAGGTGGAGACGGGCTTGTCGGGCGGGCCGGAGACCGGCCCGATCCTTGCCAGAGGGCAAATCCACCCCTGCAACCCATTGAAAGTCTCGATCCGGAGCCCCGTCCCACCCTGGGACGCCCCCGGTCAGGCCCGCTTCTCGCCGATCCGCGCGACGCCCAGAACGTCCAGAACCCTGTCCTCGATATCCGCCGCGTTCATCCCCGCCACGGAATACATGTCCGCCGGGCTCGCCTGGTC
>SBFT01000376.1 GCA_006227805.1 Paracoccaceae bacterium | reverse complement strand
GGACCTCCTGGCCGAGCGGCCCGACCTGCGCGGGCTGGCCGCGCTCGAGCTCTTCGCATCCGCCCCGGGGGGAGAGGGTCTGCCCGCGTTCGAGGCCCGCGTGGCGGGCGTTCTGGACGCGCTGACGCGGCCCACGGTGATCGTGGCGCATGGGCTCTGGGGGCAGGTGGCGCGCGGCCTGCTGCGCGGGCTGGAGGCGGGGCAGGTCGCGCGTCTCGATAACCTTCAGGGCGTCGTCTATCACCTGCGGGACGGGGCCGAGACGATCCTGCGCGCGGACTGATCCCCGGCGGACTTGCCTAGGCCCCCGGGCTTGATTAGAACCCCCGTCGAGCGGGTCGTTAGCTCAGTTGGTAGAGCGTTTCGTTTACACCGAAAATGTCGGCGGTTCGAGCCCGTCACGACCCACCATCCCCCACACCCCCCGGCGCCGGCAACGCGAAAACGGGGACCGGATCGGCCCCCGTTTGCGTCAGCTTGGGTCGTCTGCGCGCGGTCAGGCGGTCCGGCGGCGCTTCAGCCCGGCCAGACCGGCCAACGCGCCCAGCATCAGCCAGACGCCCGCCGGCAACGGGATGGGCGTCGCGTTCACGCCGAACTCCTCCAGCAGGCGCGTCTGGTCGAAGCTCTGGTTGGCGAAGACGAAGGTTTCGAACCGGGTCAATCGCAGTCCGTCCAGCGCATCGAGGCCCAGGAACGAGAAGGTCAGGATGTCGTTCGAGAACAGGATGCTGGTGATGTTCGAGACCGAGAAATCGAACTGAACCGTATCGGTGCCCGGGCCGCCGTCGAACAGGCTGCCGAAGCTGCCGGTCAGGAACGAGGTGCCGCTGAACCGAAGAAGGTCGTCGTCATCGCCCAGATCGGTCAGGCCGATCAGGGACGAGCCCTCGAAGAGGTGCACCATGTCCATGCCCGCGCCCAGGACCAGCGCGGTGCCGCCGGTGCCCTGGATCGTGCCGCCGCTGCGGTTGATGACGTGCTGGCCCACCGTGTTCGCCGGATCGACGCCCAGACCCAGTTCCACCTCGACGCCCACGGCGCCGCGGATCAGCCCGGAATTGTCGATCGTCGAGATCGCCACGACCGAGGCGTCATAGTCGATGCCGCTGGAATTGGCCGACAGGATCTGTCCCGTGGCCTCGTTGGTGATGGTGCCGCTGTCGATGTCGATGCCGTCGCCGGTGCCGGTCGCCTCGATGATGCCGCTGTTGGTGACCGTGATCCGCTCGCCCGGGTTCAGGGCGTCGTCGGTGACGCGGATGATGCCCGAGTTGGTGATGGTGCTGTTGTTTCCTGTCTCGATCCCCTCGACATCGGCGAAGCCCGACTCGATCGTGCCGCTGTTCGTCACGGTCGATCCGTTGCCGACGTCGATGGCCTTGCTGTCGGCCGACGTCATCGTGATCGTGCCCGAGTTGGTGATGGTCGCGCCATTGCCGGTGTCGATGCCGTCATTGCCCGCCGCGATCGTGCCGCTGTTGGTGACGGCGACGTTGGCCTTGGGCCGCGCGTCGAGGCCGCGCCCGCCGCTGGTCATCGTGCCGGTGTTCACAAGGGTGAAGCCGGTCGTGCCGCCCTCGGAATCGATGGCGTCGCCCGAGGCCTCGATCGTGCCGTTGTTGGTCAGCGAGATGGTGTCGCCGCGCACCCGGAAGCCGTCGCCGCCCGGGTTTTCCACCGTCGCGCCCGGTGCGACCGTGATGATCAGGCCGGATGTCGGGTCGGTGAAGCCGCCGGTCGTCGTGCCCGAGCAGGTGACATTCGGGAATGCGCTGACGCAGGCGGCCTGCGCGGTCGCGCCGAAGGCCAGCGCCGTTGCGGAAACGGTCAGGAAAAGCAGGTGTCTCATGAAAGGTCCCCCAGGGTAACAGAACACCCGGGGCTTATCGGCCCCCATCGGTAACGGGATCGTGACGGCCTTCCTGCGGCGCGGGACAGGCGATCCGGGGCTGGCGGCGCCCTGTGCGGTTGTGTGCGTGCAAGCAGAGATAATGACCGTTTTTGCGTGTTTCTGTGCGGCGCCTTGTCTCCTATCTTCGGTCCTGACCCTGAAAAGGAGAGGATCATGAGCTGGAACCCCGCGCTGGACCCCGATTGCCCCAAGGGCGACGCCATCGACGCCATCGAAACCGTGATCATCCCGCGCGCCCGCGACCTGGGCGGGTTCGAGGTGCGCCGCGCGCTGCCCGCGCCGCGCCGCCAGATGGTGGGACCGTTCATCTTCTTCGACCAGATGGGCCCGGCCGAATTCCTGCCGACCCGCGGGATGGACGTGCGTCCGCACCCTCATATCGGGCTGGCGACGATCAGCTATCTCTATCGCGGCCGGATGCATCACCGCGACAGCCTCGGCACCGACAGCTGGATCGAACCGGGGGCCGTGAACTGGATGGTGGCGGGCCACGGCATCACCCATTCCGAACGCACCGACGATGCCACGCAGGTGGACCCCATGCCCTTTTTCGGGATCCAGACCTGGGTGGCGCTGCCCGAAGACCAGGAAGACGCGCCCCCGCGCTTCGAACACGCCGCCAGGGATGCGCTGCCCTTCCTCGAGGGCGAGGGCAAGGCGGTGCGCCTGATTCTCGGCACCGCCTGGGGCGAACGCGCGCCGGTCGAGGTCGCCTCCGAGATGTTCTATGCCGACGCCGTCCTGCGCGCGGGCGCCCGTCTGCCGCTGCCGGACGATCACGAGGATCGCGGCATCTATGTCGTCGAGGGCGAGATCGACGTGGCGGGCGAGACCTATCCCGCGGGCCGCATGATGGTGTTCCGCCCCGGCGACCGGATCAGCGTCACCGCGGGCCCTGCGGGCGCGCGACTGATGCTGCTGGGGGGCGCCACGCTGAACGGGCCGCGCCATATCTGGTGGAACTTCGTGGCTTCGTCGAAGGAGCGGATCGACGCCGCCAAGGAGGCCTGGCGCGCAGGGGACTGGGCGCATGGCCGCTTCCGCCTGCCGCCGGGGGATGACCGCGAGTTCATCCCCTTGCCCGAGCGCTGAGGGCGTGACACGCAGGGCGCATGGAGATCCGACCCGTTCAGCCGGCCGATCTGGCCGAAGCCTGCGCCCTGCACATGGCGAACTGGCGCCAGGATTATGCCGAGGACCTGGGCGCGCAGGCGCTGGGCGCGGCGGTCGAGACCCGCATGGCGGCCTATTGGGCGCAGGTGCCCGAGGGCCACATGGCCCTTGTCGCGCGCGGACAGGGGGACGTTTTCCTGGGCTTCATTCGGATCGACCCCGGCCATGAGGAAGGGCCCTATGTCGACAGCCTGCACGTCATGCCCGCCGCGCGCAGCCGGGGCGTCGGGGCCGCGTTGATGGCGGCGGGGGCGGCGCGCCTTCTGGCCGCGGGCCACGACCGGCTGTGGCTGAAGGTGATGGACCGCAACCTGCGCGGGCGCGCCTTCTATCGCCGTCTCGGCGGGGTCGAGAGCGCGGCTTTCGACGACGCCCTGCTGGGCCGGACGGTGCGCGCCCGTGCCTTCCGCTGGGACGGCCTCGGGGCCCTGGCGGCGGGCTGATTTCGGCCCTTTTGGGGCAATTGCCTTCTTGACGCGGCCTGGGGCGCACCATATTAGGTCCAGACGTTCCGGGCGCGCAGGCGCGCTCCCAGGATGCGCAGCGCGCGGTTGTAGCTCAGTCGGTTAGAGTACCGGCCTGTCACGCCGGGGGTCGCGGGTTCGAGCCCCGTCAACCGCGCCAGCGCTGCCTTGAAGACCCCGGGCCGGGGGCAATCGGCCGGAGAAGACCATGCGCGGTTGTAGCTCAGTCGGTTAGAGTACCGGCCTGTCACGCCGGGGGTCGCGGGTTCGAGCCCCGTCAACCGCGCCAC
>SBFT01000021.1 GCA_006227805.1 Paracoccaceae bacterium | reverse complement strand
AGCTTTCGAAGAAATCGGCCATGGGCGGGGAGGGGATGCGCAGCATCGCCTCGGGCACCGTCTCCGCCATGCCGCGCACCGCCTCCAGCGCGGGCTCGATCTGGCCGAGGAACATCGCGCCATACATGACGAAATGGTAGTCATGCATCCGGTAGCCGGTATAGAGGTTCATCGCCCCTTCGCGCGCGTAATACTTCAGGTCCGCCTCGACCGCCCGTCGGTTCCAGTGGACCACGTCGTGATACTGACCGCAGAGCACGTCGATATGGGTCGGCATGTGCACCAGGTGCCCCGCATCGGGCACCAGCGTCCGCAGCACGTCGCCCGCCTTCAGCGCCTTTTCCGGGAAGGGCGACATCTCCATCAGGTGGACGTAGAGATGCAGGATCCCCGGATGCGCCATCGCGCCCGGCAGCCGCGCCATGGCGCCTTCCAGCACCGTCTGCGCCTCGAGCGTCCGGGCGATCTCGGCCGGTCGGCCGGTGCGCAGGTCCCACATCAGCCAGGGCGTCAGGTTCAGAAGCGCCTCCGCCAGGACCGCCGCGATATCGAGGTGATCGGGATAAGCCGCCTGCACCTGCCGCATCGCGTCGGCGAAGGCGTGGTTCCAGGGCTCCATGTCCGCGACCGGCGTGCCCTGGGGATAGCGCGCGGGCAGGGCGCGGATCAGGGCCGCTTCCGGCGCGCTCACCCCGTCCGCCAGCGCCAGCGCGCGGCCCGTCGCCTCGTGACAGGTGGCCAGCGCCTCGGCCCGGCTGCGCTCGTCGAAAAGCGCCCAGGGCATGTTGTAGTTGGGCCCCGAGGCATAGGCGATGCCCCACCAGGCCATCGCGCAGGCCGCGTCGGCCTCGACCGCACGCCGGAAACAGTGCACCGCTTCCTCGTGGTTGAAGCCATAGGTCCAGTTGAGGCCCCGGTCGAACCAGCGCTGCGCCTCGGCATTCGCCGTCACCGGACAGCTGTAGCGCCCCAGGTCATAGGGATAATCGTCCATGGGTCCATCTCCCCTCAGGCGGCCAGCCGGGCCTCGACCCGGCCCATCGCCAGCATCAGCGCAAACGCCGCCACCGACAAGACGAATATGCCCCCCGCCAGGGGTGCCAGCGTGCCGTCGAACATCAGGCCCAGCGGCGCCGCGATGGCCGCCGCGATCACGGTCGAGATCCCCGACATGACCGAGGCGGCCAGCCCCGCCACGTGACCCATCGGCTCCATCGCGATGGCGTTGAGGTTGCCCAGCGTCGTTCCCGCCATGAAGAAGCAATAGGTCTGCCAGACCAGGAACAGCCAGAACAGCGTCTCGCTCGCCAGCCCCGCCAGCGCCAGGGGCACCATGGCCCCGGCCATGACGATCTGCAGGCCCAGCGACCAGGTCACGATCCGGCGCATCCCCAGGCGCACCACAAGGACCGCGTTCAGGAAACTGGCCGAGGCCGAGACGACCGCCACACCTGCGAACCACATGGGAAAGCTGTCCGCGCGCCCGAAGATGACGTCATAGGCGGGCTGCACCACCGAGAGCATCGCGAACAGGATCCCCATGCACAAGGACTGCGCCGCGATCGACAGGCGCACGGTCGGATTGCCCAGCATCTCGGCCAGGGCCTGCCCGATCAGCCGCGCCCGGAAGGGGCGGCGCCGCTCGGGGGGCAGGCTTTCGGGCTGGCGCAGCCACAGCCAGCCGACCGAGAGGACCGAGAAGACGATGAAGGCCAGGAAGATGCTGCGCCACCCCGCCAGCGCGATCAGCCCCGCGCCGATCAGGGGGGCGATGGCGGGAAAGATCGTGAAGATCATCATCGCGATCGACACGATCCGCGCCATCTCGCGCCCCGAATAGAGATCGCGCACGATGGCCACCGACACGATGCGCGGTGCGGCCGCGCCCAGGCCCTGCACCACCCGCGCGGCCAGCGTCACTTCCAGCGTGGTCGAATGGAAGGCGACGGCCGAGGCCAGGATATAGAGCGCGGCTCCGCCCAGGATGACCCTCTTGCGCCCGAAGGCGTCGGACAGGGGGCCGGTGAAGAAGGTGCCGATCCCGATGCCCAGCACGAAGGAGGTCAGGATCAGTTGCGCCCGGTTCATGTCGTCGGGCGACAGCTCCTGCCCGATCTGGGGCAGGGCGGGCAGCATCGCGTCGATGGAAAAGGCGATGGTGGCGAACATCATGCCGATCATCGCGACGAATTCGGGGGTTGAGACCGGCCTGCGCATGGCCGCGACACTGACCGCTTTGCCGCGGCGCGGCAAGCCCCCCTCGTCAGGTCTCCCCGTCAGGTCTCCCCGTCGGATCTTCCCGTCGGATCTTCCCGTCAGCTCTCCTGATCGCCGCCGTGCTTCTCGGCCCCGACGCTCTGGGACCGGCGGCGCCTGATCAGCCAGCGGACCATGGGGCCGCCCTTGCGCTCGCGCTGCTCCAGCGAATAGGCCGCGAATTGCTGGATCGCCAGCGCGAAGATGCCCAGGCCCACGAAGATGAAGACCGTCGTCGCGATCTTGCCCAGCGTGGTTTCGGGCACCGGCGTGCCATAGCCCACGGTCGACAGCGTCACCACCGTGAAGAAATAGGCGTCCACCCAGGACCAGCCCTCGACATGGCGGAAAAAGACCGTGCCCCCCGCGATGATCGAGGCCAGGGCCGCCAGCAGCGTCATCCCGCGCCGCGACATCAGTCGCCGCCGCCGCTCAACTCGGCGATCACGCGGCGCCACAACTCGGGCGGTTGCGCGCCGGGCACCGCGTGCTGGCCCGCCACGATGAAGGTGGGCACGGAATTCACGCCCATCGCGCGGCTGTGGCGGTCGCGTTCGGCGATCAGGTCGCGGTCGGCGTCGGACGCCAGCAGCTTCAGCACGACCGAGGCATCCATCCCCACGCCATCGGCGATATCGGCCAGCACTTCCGCGTCGCCGATGTCGCGGCCTTCCGTGAAATAGGCGCGGAACAGCGCGTCCACCATCGCGCCCTGCCGCCCCTCGATCCCGGCCCAGTGGATCAGGCGGTGGGCGTCCAGCGTGTTCGGCGTGCGGCGCATCGCCTCGAAATCGATCTCCAGCCCGGCGGCGCGGGCATGCTCCACCACCGGCGTGTAGGCGCGCACCGCGGCATCCCTGCCGCCGAACTTCGCTTCCAGATACGCGCGCCGGTCCATGCCGCCCGCGGGCATGTCGGGGTTCAGCTGGAACGGGTGCCATTCGATCACGAAGGGGTTCGTGCCTTCCGCCGCCAGCGCCGCTTCCAGGTTGGCCTTGCCGATATAGCACCAGGGGCAGATCGGATCGGACAGGATGTCCAGCTTGACGGGCGCGCTGCGGGTCATGTCGGTCTGGTCCTTTCAGGCCTGCGGAGCTGCCGCCGGCGGTCTCAGGGCCCGGCGGATCAGCTTGCCGTTCGGGCTCGCCGGCAATTCGGGCATATGCACATAGTCGCGCGGCTGCTTGTAACGGGCCAGGCGCTCGTCTGCAAACCGTCTCAAGGCCTCGTGATCCAGAGGCGCTGGGCCGGTATAGAAGGCCATGATGACGCGCACGTCCGGTTTCACCTCGATCTCGGTCACGCCGATCTGGTCGATTCCGGGATAGCCCGCGAAGGCGGCCTCGACTTCGAGGGGCGAGACCCGGTAGCCGCCCGCGTTCATCATGTCGTCGGCGCGGCCCAGGTAATGGACCTGGCCGTCCCGGCCCATCCGGCCCTGGTCGCCGGTCACGAACCAGTCGCCCCGGAACCGCGCGGCGGTCTCCTCGGGCTGGCCCAGATAGCCCAGCATCAGGCCGGGATCGTCGCGATGGACGGCGATGACGCCGTCCTCGCCCCGCGCCACTGGCCCGTCCGCGCCCAGGA
>SBFT01000373.1 GCA_006227805.1 Paracoccaceae bacterium | reverse complement strand
AGGGGCGCCAGAGGCTGTGGCACCTGGCCCGGCGCCGCGCCCGGGGCGCGCCGCCCGCCACCTGGCAGGTGGCGCAGGACCGCCCCGGCAGATTGCCGCAACTCTGCGCGCCGCCTGCGGAAACGGCCTGAGCGGCCGGGCCCGCCGGGAACAGGCCCGAACGAGGCCCGAAAAACGACGCCCGCGCGTCGATTACGCACATGCCCTCCGCCTGCCGCTGCTGCCATGGTGACGGGGCCATGCGCCTTCTGATTTCCTTCGCGGCCCTCTTTCTGTCGGTCATCCTGCTGCAACTGTCCACGGGCGGCGTCGGACCCCTCGACGCGCTGTCGGGCCTTGTGCTCGACTTCACGACAACGGAAATCGGCATCCTCGGCTCGGCGCATTTCCTGGGCTTCTTCATCGGCTGCTGGTGGGCGCCGCGCCTGATGGGCAGCGTCGGCCATTCCCGCGCCTTCGCGGCCTTCACCGCCACCGGCGCCATCGCCCTTCTGGCGCACATGCTGGTGACGGACCCGGTCGCCTGGGCGCTGATGCGGGTCGCCTCGGGGCTCTGCGTCGCGGGCTGCTACACCGTGATCGAGGCCTGGCTTCAGGCCAAGGTCACCAACGAGACGCGCGGCCGCGCCATGGGCGTCTACCGCGTGGTGGACATGACCGGGTCGCTGGCCGCGCAGCTGGTCATCAGCGTGCTGGAACCGGCGAGCTATGTGTCCTACAACATCCTCGCCATCCTGTGCTGCGCGGCGCTCCTGCCCCTGACGCTGACGCGCCTGCCCCAGCCGGAAACCCCCGACGCGCCGCGCCTGCGCCCGATGCTGGCGGTCGAGAAGTCCCCCCTCGCGGTGGCGGGCGTCGTGGTCGCGGCGGTCTCGAGCGCGTCCTTCCGGATGGTGGGCCCGCTCTACGGCCAGCAGGTGGGCCTTGCCATCGACCAGATCGCCTGGTTCCTCGCGGCCTTCGTCCTGGGCGGGGCCATCGCGCAGTTCCCGGTGGGCTGGCTGGCCGACAAGTATGACCGGCGCTGGGTCCTGATCTGGCTGTCCGTCGCCGCCATCGGCAGCTGCATCGTCACGGTGATGGCCCAGGACATGGGAACGGCGGGCGTCATGCTGTCGGCGGGCCTCTTCGGCTTCACCAGCTTTCCGATCTATTCCGTCGCCGCGGCCCATGCCCATGACTTCGCCGAGGAT
Source organism: Paracoccaceae bacterium (assembly GCA_006227805.1). GTDB lineage: Bacteria > Pseudomonadota > Alphaproteobacteria > Rhodobacterales > Rhodobacteraceae > JAGYKE01. The sequence continues at coordinate 2,667 of SBFT01000373.1, read as the reverse complement.
CACGAACGCGTCGAATTGTCCGCGGCGCTGATGTTCTTCTTCGCCGTGGGCGCCATCGCGGCACCCTGGCTGGCCTCGATCCTGATCGAGGCCCATGGCCCGCCCGCGCTCTTCGCGCTGATCGCGCTGGCCCACCTGGTGCTTGTCGTCTTCGGCGTGATCCGGATGCGGATGCGCCCCTCGCCCGGGTCACGCACCCTCTATGTCTGGTCGCCCCGCACCAGCTTCCTGATCGGCCGCCTGACGGGGCGCGAGCGGCGCCGCGAAAACGACCCCGACGCGGACTGACCGCCTGCCATCTGGTCAGGCGCCGTGCGATCGGCTAAAGCGGGCGAACCCCTTCTTCCGCGACAGGCACGACCCAAGACATGACCCGGCACCTGATCACTTCGGCCATCCCCTACATCAACGGGATCAAGCACCTGGGCAACCTTGTCGGCAGCCAGCTGCCCGCCGATCTGTTCGCGCGCTACCAGCGCGCCCGCGGCGCCGAGGTGCTGTTTCTCTGCGCCACCGACGAACATGGCACGCCCGCCGAACTGGCCGCGGCCAAGGCCGGCAAGCCGGTCGCCGAATACTGCGCCGAGATGCACGCGGTGCAGGCCGAGATCGCGAAAGGCTTCGCGCTATCCTTCGATCATTTCGGGCGCTCCTCCAGCCCGCAGAACCATCGCCTGACCCAGCATTTCGCGGGACGCCTGGCCGATGCGGGGCTGATCCGGGAAGTCAGCGAGAAGCAGATGTATTCCAACGCCGACGGCCGCTTCCTGCCCGACCGCTACATCGAGGGCACCTGCCCCAATTGCGGCTATGACCGCGCCCGCGGCGACCAGTGCGAGAACTGCACCAAACAGCTGGACCCGACCGACCTCATCAACCCGCGCAGCGCGATCTCGGGCAGCACCGACCTGGAGGTGCGCGAGACCAAGCACCTCTACCTGCGCCAATCCGCGCTGAAGGACCAGCTGGACGCCTGGATCGACTCGAAGTCCGACTGGCCGGTGCTGACCACCTCCATCGCCAGGAAATGGCTGCATGACGGCGACGGCCTGCAGGACCGCGGCATCACCCGCGACCTGGACTGGGGCGTGCCGGTGAAGAAGGGCGATCAGGACTGGCCCGGAATGGAAGGCAAGGTCTTCTATGTCTGGTTCGACGCCCCCATCGAATACATCGCCTGCGCCGCCGAATGGACGCAGGCCACGGGCCGCCCCGATGCGGAGTGGGAACGCTGGTGGCGCACCGACAAGGGCGCGGACGACGTGCGCTACACCCAGTTCATGGGCAAGGACAACGTGCCCTTCCACACCCTGTCCTTCCCCGCCACGATCCTCGGCAGCGGCGAGCCCTGGAAGCTGGTCGACTACATCAAGTCCTTCAACTACCTCAATTACGACGGTGGCCAGTTCTCGACCAGCCAGGGCCGCGGCGTCTTCATGGACCAGGCTCTGTCGATCCTGCCCGCCGATTACTGGCGCTGGTGGCTCTTGAGCCATGCGCCCGAAAGCTCGGACAGCGAATTCACCTGGGAGAATTTCCAGGCATCCGTGAACAAGGACCTGGCCGATGTGCTGGGCAATTTCGTCAGCCGGATCACCAAGTTCTGCCGCTCGAAATTCGGCGAGGCCCTGCCCGAGGGCGGCGCCTGGGGCGAGGCCGAGGAGAAACTGGTGGCGGACCTGACCGCCCGCATCCGCGAGTATGAAGGCTTCATGGACGCGATCGAGGTGCGCAAGTCGGCCGCGGCGCTGCGTGCGATCTGGGTCGCGGGCAACGAATACCTGCAATCGGTCGCCCCCTGGACGACCGTCAAGACCGATCCCGACCGCGCCGCGATGCAGGTGCGCATGGGGCTGAACCTGGTCCGTCTCTATGCGGTTCTCTCGGCACCCTTCATTCCGCAGGCCGCGGCGCGGATGCTCGGCGCCATGAACACGCTGGATACGGAATGGCCGGGCGACGTGGCCGCGGCCCTTCAGGCGCTGCCCGCGGGCCATGCGTTCAGCGTGCCCGAGGTGATGTTCGCCAAGATCACCGACGAAGAGCGCGAGGATTGGCAGACCCGCTTCGCCGGCATCCGCACGTAGGGCGGATTTCGACGCGAAAACCGGGCCGGAAACCGACGCGGTTTCCGGTCATCGCGCCCGGCACGGATTTCGCGTCGAAATCCGACCCGGAAAATGCGTCATTTTTCGGTGTCTTGCTGATAGGATGACCGCGAAGGAACCCGGTCATGCCCGCCCAGATCACCAAGGCCAGACCCCAGGAAAAGACCCGCACGGCGCGGCCGCCGCTCTACAAGGTCATCCTCCTGAACGACGATTTCACGCCGCGTTTCTTCGTGGTGCGCGTCCTGAAGGCTGTTTTCCGCATGTCCGATGACGAGGCGATGGGCGTCATGCTGACCGCGCATCGGAAGGGCTCCTGCGTCGTCGCGGTCTTCACCCGCGAAGTGGCCGAGGAAAAATGCCGCCGCGCCAACGACATGGGTGCGGCCGAGGGGTTTCCTCTCACCTTCACCATGGAGAAGGAAAGCTGAGGCCTGCCGGGTGCAGCCAGAGGCGGTCGGCAAACAAGGGAGCTGGTGCCCGCGGCCGGACTCGAACCGGCACGGCGTCGCCGCCGCAAGATTTTAAGTCTCGTGTGTCTACCATTCCACCACGCGGG
>SBFT01000415.1 GCA_006227805.1 Paracoccaceae bacterium | reverse complement strand
CTGAACCTCAACTACGTCACCAAGGCGCGGATCGACCAGGATGCCTGCATCAAGTGCGGCCGCTGCTATGCCGCCTGCGAGGACACGAGCCACCAGGCGATCTGGATGAAACCGGGCCGCGTCTTCGAGGTGAACGACGCCGAATGCGTGGCCTGCAACCTCTGCGTCGATGTCTGCCCGGTCGAGAACTGCATCACGATGGAGCGCCTGCCTGCCGGGACCGTCGATCCGCGCACCGGCAAGGTCGTGTCCGACGATTACGCCAACTGGACGACGCATCCCAACAACCCGATGGCCCGCGCCGCGGAGTGACCTGATTTTTCTGCGAAAAATCAGGTCTTCGAAAATTCTGCGAATTTTCGGGCTTCAGAACAGGATCTCGATCGGGCCGTCATGGCAGATGACGATGTACTGGTCGGCTGTGCGGACCAGGCGATAACCGCGCCGCCGCACTTCGGACCGGAAGCGGCTGTCGCCGATCTCGCGGGCGACCCACGCGATCTGCCGCCGCACGACCGCGCCTTTCCGAACGGCCTTGGCTGAAAACAGCTGGTCGATCCAGGCATCGGGCGACAGGCGGAGGGGGACAGGCATCATGCCCGCAGACTGCCGCAAACCGGTTAACGGGTGGTTACGGCGTGAGCAGCCGTCGGTAGAGCGTCTCGAGGAACGCGGGGGCCGCCGCGAAGGGGTCTTCCCGGCCCAGCACCGCGCGCACCTGCACGTCGAAATCGGCATAATGCTGGGTCAGCGACCAGATCGAGAAGATCAGGTGATGCGGATGCACGCGCGCGATCCTGCCCTGCGCCATCCAGTCTTCAAGCAATGCCGCAGTTTCGTCCACCAACTGCTTGAGATCGCTTGACAGGACGTCGTGGATGCGGGGCGCGCCCTGGATGACCTCCATCGCGAAGAGCCGGCTTTCGCGGGGCAGGCTCTGGCTCATCTCGAGCTTGCGGCGCACATAGGCCAGGACCTCCTCGAGCGGTTCGCCCTGCGGGTCGATGGCGCGCAGGGGATCGAGCCAGGTGTCCAGAAGACGTTCCAGCAGCGCGGAATGGATCGCCTCCTTCGAGGGGAAGTAATAGAGCAGGTTCGGCTTGGACAGGCCCGCCTCGGACGCGATCTGGTCGACGGTGGCGCCGCGGAAGCCATGGGTCGAGAAAACCTCGAGCGCGGCTTCCAGGATCGCCGCGCGGTTCTTCTTCTGGATGCGGGTGCGCGGGCGCGCCTTTGCGAGCGTCATTGCCTCAATATCCGTCATCCGCCCGCCATTCGGGCAATTGTGCCAGGGACGCGTCATGTGCATTCTTGACGGGTCGGGCCTCTGTGGTAGCGTCAGTTTGACCGTTTGGTCAAATCGTTTGATCGCAAGGCGGACTTGCCGGACGGACAGGGGGAAGACGATGGCCGCGCCAGGAGAAAACCTGAGGATCAACGGGGAAAGGCTGTGGGACAGCCTGATGGAGATGGCCCGGATCGGCCCGGGCATCGCCGGCGGAAACAACCGTCAGGCCCTGACGGACGAGGACGCCGAGGGCCGCGCCCTGTTCCGGCGCTGGTGCGAGGAGGCGGGCTGCACCATGGGTGTCGACGAGATGGGCAACATGTTCGCCCGCCGCGAAGGCACCGACCCCGACGCGCTGCCGGTCTATGTCGGCAGCCATCTCGATACCCAGCCGACGGGCGGCAAGTATGACGGCGTGCTGGGCGTGCTGGGCGGGCTGGAAGTCATCCGCACGCTGAACGATCTGGGCATCCGCACGAAACACCCCATCGTCGTGACCAACTGGACGAACGAGGAGGGCACGCGCTTTGCCCCCGCCATGCTGGCGAGTGGCGTCTTTGCGGGGCGGCACAGTCTCGACTGGGCCTATGATCGTGTCGACGCCAGGGGAAAGCGGTTCGGGGACGAACTGGACCGCATCGGCTGGAAGGGAACCGAGAAGGTCGGCGCGCGCAAGATGAAGGCCTTCTTCGAGCTGCATATCGAACAGGGCCCGATCCTGGAGGCGGAAGGCCGCGAGATCGGCGTCGTCACCCATGGCCAGGGCCTGCGCTGGATCGAATGCACGGTGACGGGCAAGGAAAGCCACACCGGCTCGACCCCGATGCACATGCGCAGGAATGCCGGTCGGGGCCTCGCGCTGGTGACGGAACTGGTGCACGAGATCGCCATGAAGAACCAGCCCAACGCCGTGGGTGCGATCGGCCATATCGACGTCTATCCCAACAGCCGCAACATCATTCCCGGGCGCGTCGTCTTCACCATCGACATGCGCACGCATATCCTGGACAAGCTGAACGCCATGGTGGCCGAGGTGATGGAGCGCGCGCCGAAACTCTGCGCCGACATCGGCGTCGGCTTCGAGGCGCAGATCGTCGGCCAGTTCGACCCGCCCGCCTTCGACGAAAATTGCGTGAATGCCATCCGGCAAGCCGCGGACCGGCTTGGATATTCCCACATGGACATTGTCAGCGGGGCAGGGCATGACGCCTGCTGGATCAACGATGTGGCCCCCACCGCCATGGTCATGTGCCCCTGCGTCGACGGCCTGTCGCATAACGAGGCCGAGGAGATCAGCCCCGAATGGGCGCGCAAGGGGGCGGATGTCCTGTTCCACGCGGTGGTCGAGACGGCGGAGATCGTGGAGTGAGCATGGTCCGCATCATCGGCCCGTCCGAGATCGAGGCGATGCTCGACGCCGAGGAGGCCGCCTTCGACACCGGCGCACCCGGCGCGGCCGCGACGCTGACGGCCTTCCGCGCGGCGCGGCGCAAGCCGCGTCTGGTGACGGTCAATTTCTCGGGCGGGATCACCCAGAAATGCTGGTCGGTGACGCGCACCAACGGCGATTACCGCGTGATCTACCTGCCCTTGGCGGGGTATTTCTCGCTCTGCGTGGAATCGGATTTCGGGCCGCTCGACATCGGGGTGCACGGGCCGGCCATTGCCTGCTTCAATTCGGTCTGAGGGGGAATGATGGATCGCAGCCTTGTTCAGCAACTTGCTGTTTTTGCGGCGATCTTCCTGATTCTTCAGATCGGGTTCGACCTCTGGCAGGGGGTCGCGATCACGCCGGAGGTCTTCCTGATGCGCCTTGCGGGGGCGCTGGTGGCCACCGGCGTCTACGGCTTTCTGATCCGGGTCTTCCGGAAACGTAACGAACGGGGAGAATAAGCGATGTCCACCATCATCAAGGGCGGCACCGTCGTTACCGCCGATCTGACCTACAAGGCGGATGTCCGCGTCGAGGGCGGGCGCATCACGGAAATCGGACCGGACCTGAAGGGCGACAAGGTGCTGGATGCAGCGGGCTGCTATGTGATGCCGGGGGGCATCGATCCGCACACGCACCTGGAAATGCCCTTCATGGGCACCTATTCCAGCGACGATTTCGAGAGTGGCACCCGCGCCGCACTTGCAGGCGGGACAACGATGGTCGTCGATTTCGTCCTGCCCAATCCGGGCGAAAGCCTTCTGGACGGGTTGAAGCGCTGGGATAACAAGTCGACCCGCGCCAATTGCGACTATTCCTTCCACATGGCGGTGACGTGGTGGGGTGAACAGGTCTTCAACGAGATGAAGACCGTGATCCAGGATCACGGCATCACCACCTTCAAGCATTTCATGGCCTACAAGGGCGCGCTGATGGTCAATGACGACGAGCTTTATGCGTCGTTCCAGCGGCTGGCCGAGCTGGGCGGGATTGCCATGGTGCACGCCGAGAACGGCGATGTGGTGGCCGAGTTGCAGGCCCGCCTGATGGCCGAAGGCAATACCGGCCCCGAGGCGCATGCCTATTCCCGCCCCCCTCAGGTCGAAGGCGAGGCGGCGAACCGCGCCATCATGATCGCCGACATGGCGGGCGTG
>SBFT01000372.1 GCA_006227805.1 Paracoccaceae bacterium | reverse complement strand
GATCACCGCACGGGCGAGGTGCTGGCCTCGGTCGGGTCGCCCGATCACACGGACACCGCACGGCAGGGCTTCGTCGACATGACGCGGGCGATGCGCTCGCCCGGGTCGACGCTGAAACCCCTGGTCTATGGCCTGGCCTTCGACCAGGGCCTCGCCCATCCCGAAACGCTGATCCATGACGGTCCGGTCAGTTTCGGCCGCTACGCGCCGCAGAACTTCGACGGCATCTGGCGCGGCGACCTGCGCCTGCGCGAGGCGCTGCAAGTGTCGCTGAACATCCCCGTGATCAAGCTGACCGAGGAACTGGGGCCTGCGCGGGTCATGGCGGCGCTGGCACGCGCGGGGGTCGCGGCGCAGGTGCCGGGGGGCAAGCCCGGCCTTGCGGTGTCGCTTGGGGGGCTGGGCGTTACCCTGGAAGGCCTGACCCAGCTTTACGCCGGGCTGGCGCGGGGCGGCACATCGGTGCAATTGCGCCACCTGATGGATGCGCCGCCGGTCGGGGGCACGCCCATCCTGTCGGACGTGGCGGCCTGGTATCTGGGCGACATCCTGCGCGGGATCGCGCCGCCGCCGGGGGCCCCCGCGCGCCAGCTGGCGTTCAAGACAGGCACCTCCTACGGGCACCGCGATGCCTGGGCGCTGGGGTGGGACGGCGCGCATGTGGCAGGCGTCTGGATCGGCCGCGCAGACGGCACGCCGATGCCCGCGACCTATGGCGCCGATGCCGCAGCACCCGTCCTTTTCGAGGTCTTCGCGCGGATCAAGCCGCAGATGGCGCCCCTGCCGCCGCCACCGGCGCAGGCGCTGCTCCTCGGCACCGCCGCGCTGCCCCAGCCATTGCAACGCTTCCAGCCGCGCGGCGCCCAGGCGCGTCCCGAGACCGCGCCGGTCCTGACCTTCCCGCCCGATGGTGCGGCCCTGGCCGGGGTCGAGGACGGGCTGAGCATCAAGCTGCGCGGCGGGCTGCCGCCCTATACGCTGCTTGCGGACGGATTGCCCGTCGTCACCGGAGAATACGCGCGGGAATTCCTGATCCCGAGACCGGGTCCGGGGTTCACGCAACTGGTCCTCGTCGATGCGCGCGGGCACTCGGACCGGGTGCGCGTGCGGATGCTGGACTGATCCTCAGCGCCGCCCTTCGCGCAGCCAGCCCGCAAGGATGAACCCGGAGGCGAGCAGAAGCGCCAGCCAGGCCGGCAACAGCGGCATCTGGGTCACGTCGCGCGTCTCGTAGGCGTTGCGCGGAGTGATCCCGATCCAGCCGCGCCCGGCGGCGGGGCGGCCTTCGCGCACGGCGCGGATGGCGGGAATCCCGTCTTCCAGCCGCAATATGCCGCCGCGCACCGTGGCCACGACGGGCTCCAGCAGGTCGCCGGTGGCGATGGTCTCCTCGAATTCGCGCGGTGCCGCGGGCCCGAGGCCGATGACCGCCTCGCGCTCGCCTTCCACCAGCCGGTAGAGCCCGATCTCGGGGCCCTCGTAGATGGTCTCCCACCGGCCGGGGCTGACCTGATCCAGCGTCATCGTCAGCGTCTCGCCCGAGGGGGTGGTGATGGTGACGTCGCCCACCTCCTCGGCCAGGGTGCGGCGGATGATGCGCATGGTCTGACCCGTCGCCTCGGCCCAGAGGGCCTCCTCCTCGAGCTCGGGTTCCTTCATCATCCAATGCGCCAGGCGGCGCAGCAATTCCAGTTGCGGGCCGCCGCCCTCGTATCCCCGGCTCCAGAGCCAGGCATGGTCCGAGGCCAGCAGCGCCACCCGGCCTTCCTCGACACGGTCGAGGATCAGGAGAGGCCGGCCATCGACGCCTTCCATGACGACGTCGCCCGACAGCGTGTTCAGGTCGATCTGGCGCAGCCAGGGCCCCCAGGTTCCGCCATCGCCCAGATCGGCGGTGACGGGGTGGCGGCTGCCCATGTCGGTGACGGCGGGGCGATAGCGTTCCTCGATCACGCGCGCGGTCGGTTCGCCCGGCATCACCTCGGCCAGGGGCGAGCGGTAGAGACTGTCGGCGCCCGCGAAATCGGGACCCGCCGCGACCAGCACGGCGCCCCCCTCGCGGACATAGTTCGCGACGTTCTCCAGGTAGATCGCGGGCAGGATGCCCCTGCGGCGATAGCGGTCGAAGATGATCAGGTCGAAATCGTTGATCTTCTCCAGGAACAATTCGCGCGTGGGAAAGGCGATCAGGCTGAGCTCGTTCACCGGCACGCCGTCCTGCTTTTCCGGCGGACGCAGGATGGTGAAATGGACAAGGTCAACCGCGCTGTCGGATTTCAGCAGGTTGCGCCAGGTGCGCCCGCCCTGGTGCGGCTCGCCCGAGACCAGCAGGACGCGCAGCCGGTCGCGCACGCCGTTCATCTGGATCAGGGCGGTGTTGTTGCGGTCGGTCAGTTCGCCTTCCGCCATCGGCAGGGTGAACTGCAGGACGTTGCGTCCGCCATGGGGCAGGGTGACGGGCAGTTCCAGGTCCACGCCCACGGGCACCTCCACGCGCTGGGGCGGCTCGCCGTCGATCGAGATGTCCAGAGGCGCCTGCGTCAGCCCGGGGGGCACGGCGCCGGTATCCTCGATCCGCAGCGTCAGGGTCACGGGTTCGCCGATGATCGAGAAGGCGGGGGCGTTGCGCACGATCAGGCGGCGGTCCCAGTCGCCCTCGCGCCCGGTCAGCAGGACATGCAGCGGCGCAGGCAGGGCGGGGGCGCGTTCCAGGTCATGCAGGCGGCCATCGGTCAGCGCGACGATCCCCGCGACGCGGGCGCGGGGTTCCTCGGCCAGCGCCTCCGAGATCGCGGTCATCAGCTGGGTGCCCGCATCGCCCGCGCCGTCGCGCAGGACGACGCGGCGCAACTCGGTATTCTCGCGCGCGGCCAGGCGGTCGGCCAGGTCATCTGCGGCCTCGGCCATCTGCGCGGGCCGGTCCGACAGGGACTGGCTGGCGCTGTCGTCCTCGACCATGATCACGATGTCGCTGAGCGGCGTGCGATCCTCCTGCTGATAGACCGGGCCGGCCAGCGCCGCGATCACGACCATGCCTGCCAGGGCCCTCAGGCCCCAGCCCGACAGGCCACGAATCCCCGCCAGAACGACCGTTGCCAGCGCAACCGCCGCCACCGTGAACAGCGCGGGCCAGGGGATCAGCGGATCGAAGACGATGCTGCCCGTCATTGTCCCAGCCTGTCCAGAAGGGCGGGCACGTGCACCTGGTCGGACTTGTAGTTGCCGGTCAGCACATGCATCACCAGGTTGATGCCGAAACGATAGGCCAGTTCGCGCTGGCGCTCGCCGGAAAAGCCCCGGCCCACGGGCAAGAGGGTGCGGCCCTGTTCGTCGACCGCCCAGGCCGCCGCCCAGTCGTTGCCTCCGATGACCACAGGCGTCACCCCGTCGTTGAGGTTGCGGAAGGGCATCCCCTCGATCTGTTCGGCGTCCGGCGGGGCCGCTTCGACCCAGATGTCGCGCCCGACATGGCGGCCGGGGAAATCCTGAAGCAGGTAGAAGGTGCGTGTCAGGACATGGTCGGCGGGCATCGGCTCGAGAGGCGGAATGTCCAGCGGCGCCGCCAGTTGCTGCAGCTTGCGGCCATTCGGGCTGGCGGCCCCGAAGCCCGCGATATCGGCGTCGCGCGTGTCGAAGACGATCATGCCGCCCGAGCGCAGGTATTCGTTCAGGCGCGCATAGGCCTCGTCGCTGGGGCGGGGCTGATCGGGCGTGATCGGCCAGTAGAGGATCGGGAAGAAGGCCAGTTCGTCGGTCTCGAGGTTCACGCCGATGGGGTTCGTCGGTTCGATCGAGGTGCGGAAGAACAGGGTGTCGGACAGGCCCCGCAACCCCGCGTCCGAGATGCCGTCGACCTGGGAGTTGCCGGTCAGGACATAGGCCAGCACAAC
>SBFT01000355.1 GCA_006227805.1 Paracoccaceae bacterium | reverse complement strand
ACGAAGGCGCCGGGCGCGTGGTCGCGGATGCCTTCGCCCACCGATTTCATGACCTTCAGGTTGATGCCCAGGAGGTCGTCGCGGCTCATCCCCGGCTTGCGCGGCACGCCGGCGGTGACGATGCAGACGTCCGCCCCCGCGATGTCGGCATAGGAATTCGTGCCGGTCATCGCGGCGTCGAAGCCTTCCGACGGGCCGCTCTCGGCGATGTCGAGCGCCTTGCCCTGGGGGATGCCCTCGGCGATGTCGAACAGGACGACATCGCCCAGTTCCTTCAGGGCTGCGAGATGGGCAAGCGTGCCGCCGATCTGACCTGCGCCGATCAGCGCGATCTTGGGTCTGGCCATGGAAGTCTCTCCGATGCGGTGAATTTCGGCGATTGCCTACGGCGTTCCGGCCGCCTTCGCAAGCGGATGCGATGCGACGTGACCGCGCGGGCCCTTTACGGCACGCGCGACAGGCTGTCTAACCCCCGGAGGCAGCACGGAATTGGAGAGGTCGGCCGCATGCTCGAACTGGACTGGGCCTTCTTCGCGATCGCGGGCCCGGCCATCCTGTTCGCGGGAATTTCCAAGGGCGGGTTCGGATCGGGCGCGGCTTTCGTCTCGGCGGCGATTCTGGCAGTCGTGGTCGAGCCCGGCCTCGCGCTGGGCGTCACGCTGCCGATGCTGATGCTGATCGACCTGGCCACGTTGCGCCCCTACTGGCGCAGGTGGAGCTGGCCCGACGCCCGCGTCCTGATCCTGGGCGGCATTCCGGGCGTGGCGCTGGGTGCCGCGCTCTATTCGGTGGCCGATGCCGACCTCTTCCGTCTGCTGATCGGCGCGATCGCGCTGGCCTTCGTGGCCTGGACCCTGGCGCAGAGGCGGGGATGGGTGCGCGCCGCGCGCGACGGGCTGCCCGACTGGGCCGGATGGCTGGCGGGCGGCGTTACCGGCTTTACCAGTTTCATCAGCCATGCGGGCGGGCCGCCGGCGGCCGTCTACCTGCTGTCGCGCGGCCTCGACAAGACCCGGTTCCAGGCGACGACGGTGCTGACCTTCTGGGCCCTGAACATCCTGAAATTCGTCCCCTATGCCGCGCTCGGCATGTTCACCTGGGAAACGGCCAAGGCGAACGCAGTGCTGGCGCCCTTCGCCCTTGCCGGGGCCTGGCTGGGGGTGAAGGCGCACAGGCTGGTTCCCGAACGCGCCTTCTTCGCGATCACCTACGTGCTTCTCGGCGTCACCGGCACCAAGCTGGTCTGGGACGCCCTGACCTGAGGGTCGGGGCTGCCCGGATCGACGCGCGTCTCAGGCCGGGTCGCCTTCGGGCGGCAGGGCCTCGGCAAGCGCGGTGTAGTCGCCGCCGCTGGCCACCAGGCACGTCATGCCGTTGGGCATTGTCACCGTGATCGTCCAGGTTCCCGTGGCGCCCGAGGCGAAGACCTCGACCACCTGTCCCGAGGCGCCCAGTCCCATGCTCTGCCGCGTCTCGCCATAGGTCTGGGCCAGTTGTTCGATCACCATCTGGCGCGGCGCGCAATTGCCCTGCGCCTGCACCTGGGTCGCGGCCAGGGTCAGCATGCCGAACCCCAGAAGCCATGTCACAGCCTTGTCCTTCATTGCATACCCCTTTCCGAGGTTGGCCGGGACGACCGATCGCACCCGGCGGATGGCATCAGACTGCGCGAACAGGGTTGAAATTCAGGTTAACGCAACGCCCTCCGATCCCCGCTGCGGGCCATCGTGCTGCATTGCGGCGCTTTCCGCCTTGAAACCTTCGGAAAAAGCTGCGCTTTCTCGCGCAACAAAATGACCGCCCCGAAGGAGCATCCCATGCACAGCCGCGCCCGGCCCTACCGTTCCGTCCTCTATATTCCCGGCTCGAAGGACCGTGCCCTGGACAAGGCGCGGACGATGCCGGTGGATGCGATCATCTTCGATCTGGAAGACGCCGTGGCGGTCGAGGAAAAGGAAAACGCGCGCGAAACCCTGCGCGCGGCGCTCGCGGCGGGCGGCTATGGCGCGCGCACCCGTATCGTGCGGATCAACGGCCTCGACACCGCCTGGGGCCGCGCCGATGCGGCAGCCGTGCGCGGCATGAAGGCCGACGCGGTGCTCATGCCCAAGGTGGGCTCGGCGGCCGATCTCGACGCGCTTGCCGCGATCACCGGCGACATGCCCCTCTGGGCGATGATGGAGACGCCGCGGGCCATGCTGAACGCCGATCAGATCGCGGGCCACCCCAGGCTTCAGGGCATGGTGATGGGCACCAACGACCTCGCCAAGGATTTGCAGACCCGCTTCCGGCCCGACCGCCTGCCGCTGATGACGGGCCTCGGCCTCTGCCTCCTGGCGGCGAAGGCGCATGGGCGCGTGATCGTGGATGGCGTCTACAACGCCTATCTGGATGACGAGGGCCTGCGCGCCGAATGCGACCAGGGCCGCGACATGGGCTTCGACGGCAAGACGCTGATCCATCCCGCGCAGGTGGACATCGCCAACACCGCCTTCGCGCCGTCCCAGGCCGAGATCGACCTGGCGCGCCGCCAGATCGCCGCCTTCGACGAGGCGCAGGCCGCAGGCCAGGGCGTCGCGGTGGTCGATGGCCGGATCGTCGAGAATCTGCACGTTGCCACGGCACGGGAAATTCTGGCAAAAGCCGAAGCCATCGCAGCAATGGCCACGGAGTGACGGATATGGGTTGGTTTCTTCTTCTGGCGGGTCTGGCGCTCTGGACCGGGGCGCATGTGTTCAAGCGCGTGGCCCCCGAACGGCGCGCGGGCCTGGGGGACGCCTTCAAGGGGGTGGTCGCAGTGGCCGTGGTGGCCTCGATCGTGCTGATGGTGATGGGCTATGGCCGCGCCGACGGCGCCTTCTTCTGGGGCCGCAACGCGGCGCTGACGGGCATCAACAACCTGCTCATGCTCTTCGCGGTCTATCTTTACGCCGCCTCCGGCATGAAGACCGCGATCACCCGCCGCATCCGCCATCCGCAACTGACCGCCGTGAAGGTCTGGGCGCTGGCGCATATCCTCGTGAACGGCGACATGGCGTCCTTCGTGCTCTTCGGCGGGCTTCTGGCTTGGGCGGTGTGGGAAGTCATCCTGATCAACCGCCAGACCGACTGGACGCCGCCCGCCGGCCCGGTCGACACCCGCAAGGAGATCATGGCCGTCGTGGGCACGCTGGTCGTCTATGGCGGCATCGCCTGGCTGCACGCCTGGCTCGGCTATCCGGTCTTCGGGTGACACGATGAAGATCTACCGACTGTTGACCGAAGACGACACCTCGGCCTTCTGCCACAAGGTCAGCGCGGCGCTGGCCAGGGGTTGGGAGCTGCACGGCGACCCGGTCTATGCCTTCGATGCCGCGCGCGGCGTGATGCGCTGCGGCCAGGCCGTGGTGAAGGAGACCGACACCCCCTATTCCCCCGACATGAAGCTGGGAGAGCAGTGAGCATGGCCAAGACCAACGCGGGCCGGTTCTTCGAGGATTACCGGCCCGGCCAGGTGATCGCGCATGCCGTGCCGCGGACCGTGGGGGCAGGGGAACGGGCGCTCTACCATGCGCTCTACCCGGCGCGGCATGCCGTCTATTCGTCGGATGCCTTCGCACAGGGCTGCGGGTTGCCTGCCAGCCCGCTCGATGACCTGATCGCGTTCCACACGGTCTTCGGCAAGACGGTGCCGGACATCTCGCTGAACGCGGTGGCGAATCTCGGCTATGCCGAAGGGCGCTGGCTGGCGCCGGTCTGGCCGGGCGACACGCTGCGCTCGGTGTCCGAGGTGATCGGCGTGCGGGAGAACTCGAACGGCAAGTCGGGTGTGGTCTGGGTGCGCACGCGCGGGCTGAACCAGCGGGACGAGGTCGTGCTGGACTATGTTCGCTGGGTCATGGTGCGCAAGCGCGAC
>SBFT01000258.1 GCA_006227805.1 Paracoccaceae bacterium | reverse complement strand
AGGATGATCTGGCCCAGCACGTTGTTGATCTTGTGCGCGCCGGTGTGGTTCAGCTCGTCGCGCTTCATGTAGACCTTGGCGCCGCCCAGATGGTCGGTCAGCCGTTCGGCGAAGTACAAGGGCGAGGGGCGGCCGACATAATGCGTCCACAGATCATGCATTTCCGCCCAGAAGGTCGGGTCGGTCTTGGCGTGTTCGTAGCGCGATTCCAGTTCCAGGATCAGCGGCATCAGCGTTTCCGACACAAAGCGCCCGCCGAAGATGCCAAAGCGGCCCTGTTCGTCCGGCCCCGTCATGAAACTGTTCAACCCGTCGTCCGCCATGTCACCCCTCCGTCGTGGTTGGTCCGCATATAGCAGGCGCGGCGGAAATGGAAACAGGCGGCGCATTGGCCGGGGCAGGGCAGGCGCCTATCTGTGACCGGAACACAGGAGGTTCGGATGATCCCTGCGGCATGGCTGGCCCCGGTTGACGGCTATTGCGAACGCACCGGGCCCGACTATTGGGCGGAACCTGTCAATGCCCTGACCAATCTGGCCTTCGTGCTGGCGGCGCTGGTGGTCTGGCCGCGGTTGCGCGGGCTGCGCACGGGGCAGGTGCTGGCGGTGAACCTGGGCCTGATCGGGCTGGGGTCGTGGTTGTTCCACACCCATGCCAACCGGCTGACCGGGTTGATGGATGTGCTGCCGATCCTGTCGTTCATCCTGATCTATGTCTTTGCCGCGACGCGGGATTTTCTGGGCGCGCGTCCTTGGGTGGCGGGGCTGGCGACCATGGGGTTCATCCCCTACGCCGCCGTCACGGTGCCCTTGTTCGCGATGATCCCGGGCCTTGGCTCCTCGGCGGGCTATGCGCCGGTACCGCTGCTGATCCTGCTCTATGCCGCGCTGCTGTGGCGCCGGGCACCGGCCACCGCGCGGGGGATGGCGACGGGGGCGGCGATCCTGTTTCTGTCGCTGACCTTTCGCACGCTGGATGGGCCGCTGTGCGGGGCGATCCCCTTGGGCACGCATTTCCTGTGGCATGTGCTGAATGCCGTGATGCTGGGCTGGATGATCGAGGTCTGGCGCCGACATGTGACCGCGGCTTGACCGCGCCTTGCGCCGCCGCACTTGCATCGCTAAACGGGGCGGGACAGACGGAGGCCCCCATGTCCACCATCGACATCGCCACCGCGCGCAAGGTCGCGCATCTGGCCCGGATCCGGGTTGCAGAGGATCAGTTGCCGAAGCTGGCGGAACAGCTTTCCGGCATCCTGAGCTTCATGGAGCAGCTGAACGAGGTGGATGTGACCGGGGTGGAACCGATGACATCGGTGACGCCCATGCGGCTGAAGCGCCGGGCCGATGTGGTGACCGACGGGGGGTATCCCGACAAGGTGCTGTCGAACGCGCCCGAAGCGCGCGAAGGGTTCTTTGCCGTGCCGAAGGTGGTGGAATGACGCTGAATGCCCTGACGATCTCGGACGCCCGCGACGCGCTGCGCAAGGGCGAGATCACCGCCACCGACCTGACCATGGCCTGCCTGACCGCGATGGATGCGGGCGACGGGCTGGGTGCCTTTGTTCACAAGACGCCCGAGATCGCGCTGGATCAGGCCCGCGCGGCGGATGCGCGAATTCAGGCGGGCGATGCGCCGTCGCTGTGCGGCATCCCGCTGGGCATCAAGGACCTGTTCTGCACGAAAGGCGTGCCGTCGCAGGCCGCGTCGAACATCCTGCGCGGGTTCCGGCCCGAGTATGAATCCACCGTGACCGCGAAACTGTTCGGGGCTGGCGCGGTGATGCTGGGCAAGCTGAACATGGACGAATTCGCCATGGGGTCATCGAACGAGACCTCGTGCTATGGCGACGTGATCAACCCGTGGCGCGCCGGCAACGACGAGACGGCCCTGACGCCGGGCGGCTCGTCCGGGGGCTCGGCCGCTGCGGTGGCGGCGGACCTGTGCCTGGCCGCGACCGGCACCGATACCGGCGGGTCGATCCGCCAGCCGGCCGCCTTCACCGGCATCACCGGGATCAAGCCCACCTATGGGCGCTGCTCGCGTTGGGGGATCGTGGCCTTCGCCTCGTCGCTGGACCAGGCGGGGCCGATGACGAAGGACGTGCGCGACGCGGCGATCATGCTGCAGGCGATGTGCGGGCACGACCCGAAGGATTCGACCAGCGCCGACCTGCCCGTGCCGGATTTCGAGGCCGCGCTCACCGGCGACATCCGGGGCAAGACCATCGGCATCCCCCGCGAATACCGCATGGACGGAATGCCCGACGAGATCGAGGCGCTCTGGGCGACCGGGCGGCGGATGCTGGAGGACGCGGGCGCGCGCATCGTCGACATCAGCCTGCCGCACACGAAATACGCGCTGCCCGCCTATTACGTGATCGCGCCCGCCGAGGCGTCGTCGAACCTCGCCCGCTATGACGGGGTGCGCTATGGCCATCGCGCCAAACTCGCCCAGGGCGACGGCATTACCGAGATGTACGAGAAGACGCGCGCCGAAGGCTTCGGGCCCGAAGTGCGTCGCCGCGTGATGGTGGGCACCTACGTCCTGTCGGCGGGCTTCTACGACGCCTATTACAACCGCGCCCGCAAGGTCCGCGCGCTGATCAAGCGCGATTTCGACGAGGCCTTCGCGCAAGGGGTCGATGCGATCCTGACACCCGCCACGCCCTCGGCCGCCTTCGCGCTGGGCAAGGAGATGTCGGACCCCGTCGAGATGTATCTCAACGACGTCTTCACGGTGACGGTGAACCTGGCGGGCCTGCCGGGGATCAGCGTGCCCGCCGGGCTGGACAAGTCCGGCCTGCCGCTGGGCCTGCAACTGATCGGCCGCCCGTGGGAGGAGGCCGATCTGCTGAATACCGCCTTCGCGATCGAACGCGCGGCGGGGTTTGTGGCCAAGCCCGCGAAATGGTGGTAGGCTGGCGCCCACAAAAAACGTCATGGCAGGACGGCAGGACATGCGATTGATCTTGATTGCGACCGCTCTGGGCGTGCTCGGCGCCTGTGCGACGGAAATTCCCGACAGCGGGGCCGGTGTCGGCTTCGACAATTCGCTCTCGGCCCAGCGCGCGCGGGACGCGGCCCTGGCGGGGCAGCGGACAGCGTCGGTTCTGCCGCCCGCGACCGCGATCTCGGGCGAGACGCTGGCGCCGGCCGATCCGGTCCGGACCGCGGCCGCCCAGGCGCTGGGCGCGCCCGTCTCCGCGACCCCGGCCCAGGCGCAGCCGCAGCAGGACGTGATCCTGGAAGCGGCGGCGGCGCTCGATGCGGCGGCGGCCAATTCCGGCGTGCCCCCGCTCGAGGCCAGCCCGTCGAACCCGCCGCCCTTGCAGCTGGAAAACCCCGGCATCTCGGACGAGAACGACTTCGCCGCGGTCTCGGGCCGCGAGACGATCGAAAGCGATGCGCAGCGCATCGCGCAGAACCGCGCGCAATACCAGGTGATCACCCCCACCGCGGTGCCCACGCGCACAGGCGATGCGCAGCCCAACATCGTTCAGTTCGCGCTCGAGACGCGCCACGCCAAGGGCACCCGCGTCTGGCAGCGCGTCGGGCTGAACCTGGCCGCCCGCGCCCAGCGCAACTGCGCCGAATTCCCGTCGCCCGACCTGGCGCAGATCGCCTTCCTCGAAGCGGGCGGACCGGTGCGGGACCGCCGGGGCCTCGATCCCGATGGCGACGGCTTCGCCTGCGCCTGGGACCCCACGCCGTTCCGTTCGGCGGTGGCCAACTGAGCGCGCCCGCTCCGATCTGGCATCCCTCGCCGAACCACGGCCCGCGCCGGGACGGGCTGCGGCCCACTCTGATCGTCCTGCACTACACCGCGATGGAGAGCGCGGAGGCGGCGCTCGACCGGCTCTGCGATCCGGCATCCGAAGTCTCGGCGCATTACCTGATC
>SBFT01000165.1 GCA_006227805.1 Paracoccaceae bacterium | reverse complement strand
TTCTCGTTTCGCGCGTCAGTTGGTTCCGGGCCGCGGGGGGCATTCCTCGCCCACCACAGTGCCGTCATAGGCCTTCCGGCCGCAATCGTTCAGGTCGTGCCAGGCATATCCGCGCCCGTCGGCGGTGATCGCCACGATCCGGTCGACGCCGTAATGCACGTTCTTCCGGCCCAGGTAGGCGGTCGCGGTTCCCGCGGCCAGTTCGGCGGCGATCGCCTCGGCGTCGAAGCAGTCGAACCAACCCGGCGCGTTGCGCGGCTGGGGGTTGTCGACCACCTGCGCCATATCCACCAGCGCGCCGGGGTCGGCCACGGTGAAGCACGCCCGATAGCGGATGGGAGAGCTTTCGGCGTCGATCGCCTGGAAGCCCGCGTAGTCCAGCACCCGCAGCCCCGCCCCGTCGCGCAGGGTCACCTGCACCGCGGCGCCGTCATCGGCGACCTGGTCGTAGAAGCCGTAGACCTGCAGGTAATAGAGCACTCCGCCCGCGACCGCGGCGCAGAGCAGGATGGCCAGGGCCATGATCTTGCCCGTCATGCCGCCCAGCCGCCCGCGCGGGTCTGCACGAAGGCGTCCGCGCAGGCCTTGGCCAGCGCGCGCACCCGCCCGATATAGGCCTGGCGTTCGGTGACGCTGATCACGCCCCGCGCGTCCAGCAGGTTGAAGATGTGGCTGGCCTTGATGCACTGGTCATAGGCGGGATGGGCCATGATGATGCGCCGGCCGGTCTTGGGGTCCTCGGCGGGCTGGTCCAGCAGGGCACGGCACTCGGCCTCGGCTTCCTCGAAATGGCGCAGCAGCACATCCGTATTGGCGGCGTCGAAGTTGTGGCGGGCGTATTCCTCTTCGGTCTGGCGGAACACGTCGCCATAGCTGAGCGGGATCGGCGCGCCGGGATCGTTGAAGGGCATGTCCATGACGTGATCGATGCCGAGGACATACATCGCCAGACGCTCGAGCCCATAGGTCAGCTCGCCCGAGACGGGGTGGCAGTCATGACCGCCGACCTGCTGGAAATAGGTGAATTGCGACACTTCCATCCCGTCGCACCAGACTTCCCAGCCCAGGCCCCAGGCGCCCAGCGTCGGGCTTTCCCAATCGTCCTCGACAAAGCGGATGTCGTGGAGGCCCGCGTCGATCCCGATGGCGGCCAGGCTGCCCAGGTAGAGGTCCTGCAGGTCGGGCGGGCTGGGTTTGATCAGCACCTGATACTGGTAGTAGTGCTGCAGCCGGTTGGGGTTCTCGCCATAGCGCCCGTCGGTCGGCCGGCGCGAGGGCTGGACATAGGCCGCCGCCCAGGGGTTCGTGCCCAGCGCCCGCAGGGTCGTCGCCGGATGGAAGGTGCCCGCCCCCACTTCCATGTCATAGGGTTGCAGGATGGCGCAGCCCTTCGCCGCCCAGTAGGATTGCAGGCGCAGGATGATCTCCTGGAACGAGCGCGGTGTCGACTGGTCGGTCATGGGTTCCGTCCGCAAGGGCTGATCGGGGGATGCGCGCTCTCTCTAGGGCCCATGCGGGGCGGGGTCAACGCCGCAGGGCTGTTGTGCCGCTGCGACAGGCGCGCGGCCTTGTTCGAAGGGCATGGCCAAGGCCGTGCCATCCGTCTAACTTGCCCCCGATTTGGAACTTGCCGGGGAAGTCTGGGGTATCATGAAAGTGTTGTTGGCGGCCCTTGCGGTCGCGGTTCTGGCCATGGCGCGCCCTCTCTGGGCCCAGCAGGACGTGGTCTGGGTTCAGATCGAGGCGCAACCCTCGCTGCGCGAGGCGCAGGAGGCCGCCCGCGGCTATGCCGCGCGCCTGCCGGATGTGAACGGCTTCGCGCTCAGCGGCGGCTGGTACGCGATCGTGCTTGGCCCCTACACCCGCGAGGACGCGGACCGCGTGCTGCGGGTCTACCGCGCCGAAGGCCAGGTTCCGGGCGATTCCTACCTGCAATTCACCGCGCGGCTGGGCCAGCAATTCTGGCCGATCGGCGCCGATGTCCTGGCCCGCGGCACGGTGACGGCCCCGGTCCCGGCCACCCCGACCCCTGCGCCCGAGACGGCGCAGGCGGGCGAGGCTCCGACCCAGACGCCAGCCCTCACCGCCCTTCCCGACGAGACCCCCGCCGAGGCGCGGCGCGGCGAGGCCGAACTGAGCGCCGAGGATCGCCGCGCGCTGCAGGTCGCGCTGCAATGGGCGGGCTTCTATTCGGCCGCGATCGACGGGGCCTTCGGGCCCGGAACACGCAGCGCGATGTCCGCCTGGCAATCCGCCAACGGGCACGAGGCGACCGGCATCCTGACCACCGCCCAGCGCGCGCAGCTTCTGGACCAGTTCAACGCCCCCCTGACCAGCGTGGGCATGGCCATGGTGACCGAGGACGAGGCCGGCATCGAGTTGATGCTGCCTATGGGCGAGATCGCCTTCGAGAAGTACGAGCCGCCCTTCGTCCACTTTGCCAGCAGCGGCGATCTGGGCGTGCGCGTCCTCCTGATCTCGCAACCCGGCGACCAGGGCACGCTGTTCGGTCTGTTCGACATCATGCAGACGCTGAAGATCGTGCCGCTGACGGGCTTGCGCGAACGCCGCAGCGACAGCTTCACGCTGGTGGGCGAGAATGCCGAGATCGTCTCGCATACCGAGGCCTCGCTGCGCGACGGGCATGTCAAGGGCTTCACCCTGGTCTGGCCCAGGGGAGACGAGGCCCGGCGCGCCCGCGTCCTGGCGGCCATGCGCGACAGCTTCACGCGCCTCGACACGGTGCTGGACCCGGCCGCGGGCGACGCCACTCAGAACATCGACCTGGTGGCGGGCCTGCAGGTGCGACGGCCGAAACTGTCGCGTTCGGGCTTCTTCGTGGATGATGCGGGCACCATAGTCACCACGTCCGAAGTGACGGCGTCCTGCGCGCGGATCACCGTGGACGGCGATGTCGACGCCGACATCGTCGGCACCGACGCGGGCCTGGGCGTCTCGGTGCTGCGCCCGCGCGTGGCGCTGGCCCCGATGGCGGTGGCGCGTTTCTCGGACGCGGTGCCGCGACTGCAATCGGAAGTGGCGGTCGCGGGTTTCCCCTACGAGGGCATTCTCAGCGCGCCCACCCTGACGTTCGGAACGCTTTCGGACATCAAGGGCCTGCGGGGCGAGACCGAGGTGAAGCGCCTCGCGCTTGAGGCGCTGCCGGGCGATGCGGGCGGACCGGTTCTGGACGCGGGCGGCGGCGTCGTGGGCATGCTTCTGCCGCGCGCGGACGGGGCGACGCAACTGCCCCGGGACGTCAGCTTCGCCGCCAATGCGCAGGCCATCGGCAGCGTGCTGACGGCGGCGGGCCTCAGCCCCGCGACCGGCGCGGGCAATGGCCCGGTCACGCCCGCGGAACTGAACCGCGTCGCCGCCGGGATGACGACGCTGGTCAGCTGCTGGGAGTGACACCCCGGCCCGCCAGCGCGGGCGTCACGCGGATCAGGGTCGGGCCATCGGCGCGGAATGCCGCGAGGATGGCCTGGCCCATTTCCTCGAGGCTGTCGGGCTGGACCGCGCGGGCGCCGTAGGCCCGCGCCAGGGCCAGGAAGTCGGGGTTGCGCGCGATCACGGCATTGGGCGCGATCTGCGCGCCGCGCATGCTGGCCTCGATCGCGCCCAGCTTGCCGTTGTCCCAGATCAGGATCGGCAAGGGCAGGCCCAGCTCGACCGCCGTGCCGAGCTCGTTCGCGGTGTACTGAAAGCCGTAATCGCCCGCGATGGCCAGCGTGGGCTGGCCGCGCCGCGCCACCGCCCCGCCGATCGCGGCGGGCAGCGCATAGCCCAGCGTGCCGAAGCCGTAAGGATGGTGCCAGTGGCCGGGGCGGGCCATGTCCCAGACCTCGGTCGCGGCATAGGCGAACTGGGTCATGTCGGAATAGATCATCACCTCCTCGGGCAGCATGTCCCGCAGCGCCTCGGCCACGGGCAGGACGCCGGGATAATCGGCGTCGACCTCGGCGCGCCATCTCCTGCGCGCCTCGGCCACCCGCCGCGGCTCCCAGGCGGGGGGCCGGGTTTCGGCGCGCGCGGGGATGGCGATGGACAGCGCCTTCAGGAAAGCACCCGCATCCGCGAGGACGGGAATGTCGCCCGCCCGGGCCGTCGCGGTGACAGCGGGATCGATGTCGATGCGGATCATCGGGCAATCATGACCGGGCCGGTCGCGCCACAGGTCGACCTGGGCCAGTTCGGTGCCGACGGCGATGATCAGATCGGCCTCGGCCAGCATCGCGGCACTGTCGGGTCGCGCCAGGTATGATCCGAAAAACAACGGGTTGCCCTGTGGAACGCATCCCCGGCCCGCATAGGTGACGAAGGCCGCCGCCCCGGTCTGCTCCAGGAGGGCCGGGATCGCCTCGGCGCCCGCGCGCGCGCCGCCGCCGAAGATGAAGAGCGGTTTCCTCGCGGCCAGGATCGCCCGGGTGGCGGCCTCCAGCACCGCGTCGGGCGCGCGGGGCGGCACCGCTTTCGCAGGCGCGGGCGGGGGTGCGTCGGCCAGGCCTTCCAGCAGGGGGATCGGCACCTGCAGGTGGCGCGGGCGGGGCCGGGCGCCGGCGAACTCGCCCAGCGCCCTGTCGATCAGGGCATAGCAGGCCTCGGCATCGGCGGCTTCCAGGGACCAGTCGCAGACCGTGGCGGCCGCGGCGCGCTGGTCGCGCATCTGGTGCAGCTGGCCCTGCCGCGACGACACATCCGCAAGGCAGGAGGAAATCGCCAGCACCGGCACGCTGTCCGACCAGGCCTGGCCCAGGGGCGTCATCAGGTTGGTCAGCCCCGGCCCGGTGATCACGTAGGCCACGCCCGGCTTGCCGCTCGCGCGGGCATAGCCGTCGGCCATGAAGCCCGCCCCCTGTTCGTGGCGCGCCAGGACATGGGTGATCCCGGCCTCCTCGATCCCGCGATACATCTCCTGGTTATGCACGCCGGGGATGCCGAAGATCACGTCCACGCCGCGCGCCTTCAGCATGTGGCTGATCTGTGCGCCGAGTTTGCGTTGCATGGTTCAGTCCCTCCAGAACCGGACGGTGAACAGCGCGAAGACCACCATGATCTCCAGCCGCCCCACCAGCATGGCGATCGACAACAGCCACTTGGCGGTGTCGTTCAGCCCCGCGAAATTGCCCGCGGGCCCGATCTGATCGCCCAGACCCGGGCCCACATTGGCCAGGGCCGTCGCCGCGCCCGAGACCGAGGTGATGAAATCCAGCCCCGTCATCGCCAGCGCCACCGACAGAATGCCCAGCGAGAGGATGAAGAACATGAAGAACGTCATGACCGAGTTCAGCACGTCCTCGCCCACGGGCCGGCCCTCGAACCGGGTCACGAAGACGCCGTTGGGCGAGCGGACCCGCGCGATCTGCGTCCGGATCGAGGCGAAGAGAAGCTGATAGCGGAAGATCTTGATCGAGCAGGAGGTCGAGCCCGCGCAGCCCCCGATCAGCCCGATGAAGAAGAACAGCGAGATCAGGAACGGCCCCCAGGTCATGTAGTCGACGCTGGCATAGCCGGTGCCGGTGATGATCGAGGTGATGTTGAACAGCGCCTCGCGCACCGCCTGTTCGGGATGGTGCGGGAAGATGTGCAGCAGCGTCGCCGCCATCACCGCGACCAGGACGCAGATCGTCAGCAGGAAGGCCCGGATCTGGCTGTCGCGCCAGAGGGGCTTGGCCTGCCCGTTCACAAGCTGCACATAGCGCACGAAAGGCAGGGCCGCCAGGATCATGAAGACCGAGGCCACGTATTCCGCCGGGCCCTGGAACGTGCCGAAGGAGGCGTCGTAGTTGGAAAATCCCCCGGTCGACAGCGTGGTCATCGCATGGACCGTGGCGTCGAACATCGACATTCCCGTCATCAGGTAGGCCATGACGCAGATCAGCGTCAGCGTCAGGTAGATGGACGAGATCGACGAGGCGATCTGCGTCGCGCGCGGCAGGATCTTGCCCATCGTCTCGAAGGCTTCCGAGCGGAAGATCTGCATCCCGCCCACGCGCAGTTCGGGCAGGAAGACCATCGCCACGACGATGATCCCGATCCCGCCCAGCCATTGCAGGATGCCGCGCCACAGAAGGATTCCGCGCGGCAGCGTGTCCAGCCCCACGATCACCGTCGAACCGGTGGTGGTCAGGCCCGACATCGCCTCGAAATAGGCGTCGACCAGGCGCAGCTCGGTCGCGCCCAGCATGAAGGGCAGCGCGCCGAATACGGGCAGCGCCACCCAGACGCTGGTGGTCAGAAGGAAGGTCTGCTGGATCGTCAGCCCCTCCTTGACGCCGTTCGCGCAGGCCAGCGCCGTCAGGCCGCCGATCAGGATGGTCAGCACCGCGCTTTCGGCGAACACGGTCCAATGGCCCTTGCCCTCGGCCAGGTCGACCAGCATCGGGGCCATCATGGCAATACCCAGGCCGGTGACCAGAAGGCCGATGACATATCCGACGGGGCGCAGGTCAATCATGTGGCCGAGCGTTGGCCCGCCCCATGCAGGGTGTCAAGCCTGCCGGGTGCGCCTCAGTGCTTGGTGACGCGCTCGGGCATTTCCGGCGGCATCGAGGGCGCGCGCGGTTTGCGGGGAGCCGCCCTCTTGGCCTCCGGGTCGGGCTGGACCTTCGGGTCGGCCGAAGGCTCGGCGACCGGTTTCGCGGCTGCGACCGGAGCCTTGGGCGCGGCCGTGACCTTCGCCTTTGCCCTGGCCCCGGGTTTCGGGGCCGGCGCGGGCTTGATCGCGGGCTCGGGCGCGACCTCGGCCACGGCGGCCACGACCGCGACAGGCTCCGGGGCCTTGGCGGGCGCGGGCACCGTCATCAGCCCGGCATCTCCCAGCTTTGCCTTCACGGGCGTCGCGGGCTTCGACGCCTTGACCGGTTTCGCGGGCCGCGACGCCAGGTCGTGGATCTGCCGGACATGCAGGAACGGCGCCTTCATCGCGCTTCTGGTCAGGATCGTTGCGGCCTGCATCTGCGCGGCCAGGGCATGGCCGAAGAACCGCATGCAGGCGGCGGAAAAGGCGACGTGTCTCTCGATCGGGGTCATCAGTCTCACTCCGGTTGGGGTTTGGGCAGGGCCGTCCTGTGGCCCGGTATGCGGGGGCCCTGGCGCAGCAGGCGCTGGCGATTGGTGCGGGCCCTTTCGGACAGGGGTTCCAGGACGGCGGACATCACCTGATCGGGCCGGCGTCCGGCCATGACCTGCAAGGTCCCCGCGACAAGCGCCTCGGTGAAGGCGGGCAGCTTCTCGGAGACCATCTGGCTGCTCTCGCCGCGCGGCAGGCGCCAGGCGCCGCCCATGCCCATCATCCGCATGGCGATCACGCTCTGGGCATCGACGGTCAACTGCGCGCAGGTGATCCAGAAACGGGTGGCCTGGGACGCGCGGACGATGAGGCTGTGCATCGGCTCTCCTTGTCCCGGACAGGATGGCGGCACCGCCGCAAACGGGCCCGGACTCGCGGTGCAGTCTAGCGCGATTTCCGCTGCGGTGAAGCAAAAAATGCTGCGCCGCGGCATGAACCCGCCGCACGCCGCGCAACCCCATGAAAAAAGGCGCGAACCGGTCCCCCGGATCGCGCCCTTCCGCCTTGAAAGGCCTGACTTCAGCCGACGTGGAACAGCGTGTTGAACAGGCGGGGGTCCAGGCTCGACTGATCGAAGGTGGGGCCTTCGGTCAGAATCGACACCGCGTCATGGCTGTGCAGGCTTTCCTGATGGCTGGCGATCACCCGGAAATCGCGAATGCGATGATCGGCCAGCAGGACCTGGCAGAACAGCCGCGCCGCGTCCTCCACGAAGATCGGATTGGCCGCGTTCAGTTCGGCGAAGGCCTGTTCATCCTCGCGCTTGACCATGACCTGGGTCTCGGTCGGGACGGCGCGGCGGCAGGCCTCGATCAGGTCCTCGAACCACAGGCACTCGGCCTTGTCGTCCAGCACCACCGAGATCCGCGCGACCGACCGCTGCGAATGCGGCGTGGCCAGCTGTCCGCGCGTGGCGCGGGCATGTTCGCTCAGTTCCAGCGAACAGGGGCAGGTCGAGGAATAGACATAGTCGAGATGCATGATCTTCTGGCGCAGGCCGCCGCGTTCCACCAGTTCCAGCGCGATGTCGTAATACTGGAACCCCTCCAGCCCCGAACGCAGGCTCTTCACCTTCACCGGGAAGGAAAACCGCATCTGGATGCGGGCGTCGAAGCTGTCGAGATCGGCCTTGTAATCGTCCAGCGCCGCCTCGACCACGCCGAAGCTGAAGGTGCGGTCGGCATGCTTGTAGAAGGACCGCATGATGCGGCTCATGTTGATGCCCTTCTTGTCCGCTTCCAGGCTGACGGTGCCGGTGACCGAGGTCTCAAGCGTCATGTCGCCGTTGTCGCGGGTGCGGAAGCGGATCGGCAGGCGGAAGTTCGAGATGCCGACATGCTGGATCTGCTGCTTCGCCCCGCGGATCAGCGAGGACGGGCCGTTCTGCAGGTCCGGCAGCGTGGCCTTGTAGGCGCCGTCGGCCGCGAAATCGCTGGGATAGTCCCGCGCCAGCGCCGGATAGTCGACGCCCGGCGCGCCCGGGATCAGGCGGGCCACCGAGGGGTCCAGCTCGGCCAGTTCGGCAGGGCTGGCCCTGCAGGCCCATTTGCGCAATGTGTTCAGTGCCGCCTCGGCCTCGCTCCGGTCGGGCGTCACGTCAATGTTTGGCGCGTGAATGTTCATGAAACTCCCCTCAGGTCTGTCCGCCCTTGTAACTTAGGGCGGCGGCCGCTTGATTACCATTTCCGAACAGGGATACGTCCGGGGCGACCCGCCAGATCACTCTGAAAGGCAGGCGGGAACGCCGCCGATCACATTCGCGCGACGGGGTTCAGGCCCGCTCCAGACCCTGCCGGATATCGGCCAGAAGATCGTCGGGATCCTCGAGCCCAACGGACAGCCGCACCAGGCCCGGCGTGATCCCCAGCGCATCCTTCTGGTCCTGCGGCAGGCGCTGGTGCGTCGTGGTCGCGGGATGGGTCAGGATCGTCTTCGCATCGCCGAGGTTGTTGGAAATCTTGCCGATCTTCAGCGCGTTGAGGAACCGGAAAGCAGCCGCCTGGCCGCCTTCCAGGTCGATCGCCACGACCGTGCCCGCCTTGGCGGTCTGGGCTGCGGACAGCGCGTGCTGGGGATGCGAGGGCAGGCCCGGATAGATCACGCGGGCCAGCCTGGGATGTCCCTCCAGCGCCCGCGCGATGGCCAGCGCGGCATCGGCCTGGGCGTTCACGCGCAGGCTCATCGTCTCGAGCCCCTTCAGCATCACCCAGGCGGTGAAGGGCGACATCGCGCCGCCGGTATGCTTCATGTAGGGTTCCACCACCTTGCGGATGAAGGCGCGGGTTCCCAGGATCACGCCGCCCAGGGTTCGGCCCTGCCCGTCGATATGCTTGGTGGCGGAATAGATCACCACGTCGGCGCCCTGCGCGATGGCGCGCGAAAAGACCGGCGTGGCGAAGACATTGTCCACCAGCACGATCGCGCCCACCTTGTGGGCAAGTTCGGAAACTGCCTTGATGTCAATGACTTCCAGCGTGGGGTTCGAAACGGACTCGAAGAACACCGCGCGCGTGCCGGGACGGATCGCCGCCGCCCATTGGCCGAGGTCGGTGCCGTCGACGAAGCTGACCTCGACGCCGTAGCGCGTCAGCACCTCTTCCAGCACGTAGAGACAGGACCCGAAGAGCGCCCGCGACGCCACCACGTGATCGCCCGCCTTCAGCATCGCCATCAGCGCGCCCGAGACCGCCGCCATGCCGCTGGCGGTGGCGAAGGCGTCCTCGGCCCCTTCCAGCGCGGCGATGCGGTCCTCGAACATCGCGACCGTGGGGTTGCCGTATCGCGCGTAGATGAATTCGTCGCGGCCCGCCTCGATGAAGCGCGCCTCGGCGGCCTCGGCGCTGTCATAGACGAAGCCCTGGGTCAGGAAGATCGCCTCGCTCAACTCGCCATACTGGCTGCGGCGGCTGCCGCCATGGACGGCCGCGGTCCGCGGTTTCCAGTCATCCGACATGCGCTTCTCCTTCCGCCGCCGATCGCGGCAACAAAAAACCCCCGTCGCGGCCACGCGAGAGGGGGTCCTTCATCGGGGCCTCTTTAGCGGAGTTGTTTTACGTGGCCCGCAAGCTGGTCACAAATCGCCACGCGCGGGTGGATACGCCCAGCCCGGCGCGGCTGTCAAGCGGCACCCGCTGCCAGGCTGTGGCGCGGCGGGCACGACTGGCCCCCGTCACCGCCCTGTCATGTGCGCGTCATGGGCCTGTCACGGGCGTCTGGCAATGACCGCCACACAAGATGTGGACAGAGCGAGACACCATGCCCCTGCTGCTTGTCGATGCCCTTGACGGCCAGCCCGTCCCTCACCATCCCCGCCCCCACGAGACGCTGACCGATCGCCTGGCGCGCACCGACACGGGCGGGCTGGGGCCGGTGGCGATCCTGCTGCACGGGCTCAACTACCGCCCCGGCAATGCGCGGGCCTGTCCGCACCGCCAGCTCTATTCCCTGCGCGCCGACGCGCACGAGGCCTGGCCGCGCCACCTGGGCTTCGGCACCGGGCACGCTGCCGAGGGCCTGGCGCTGGGCTTCGGCTGGGACGCGCGGCAGAGCCCCCGTCGCGCCCATGCG
>SBFT01000339.1 GCA_006227805.1 Paracoccaceae bacterium | reverse complement strand
ACGCGGGGACGCCCGCTGGCCTCGACCACCAGGGTCGCCTCGACGAAGACTTCGCGCGCTTCAGTGGGCGCGGTCCGGATGTCCCGGGTCACCCTGAGGCGGATGTCTTCGGCCCCCGCGGCACGCGCCTCGCCCTGGACATACTCGCTCAGCACCTGTTCCAGACGGGCAAGGGCCGCATCGGCCGCGCCGAAATCCTCGGGGCCCTCGTCGAGATGCACGCGATAGCGGCCTTCGGCCGGTGACGTGACCGTGCCGCCGCGGCGCACCGTGACCTGGCCCACGACAGCACCCACCGCATTGGCGACGCCTGCATGTTCCGGCAGGATCATGTCACAGCCCAGCCGCGCGCCCACCGTCGGGTAATAGCTGGGCGCCGAGGCCCCCAGCCCCACAACAGGCACGTTCAGGCCCACATCCAGCCGCAGCAAGCCGCGATGGCCATCGAGTCCGCGCATGGTGATCACATGCCGCGCCAGATCGGCCGGAATCCCGTCAAAGCCCGGCGCTTCTTCGGCAAAAGCAGTCTCTAACAGCGCCAGGACCGTATCCTCCTGCAACCGCGCGACGATCATCCGGGCGAGCGCTGCAGCATCCGCCGCCAGGCGCTCGCCGCTGCCGACCCGCTTGCGCGCGACAAGGCTCAGCGCCTTTTGCGCGGCATCCGCGTCCCAGTCCGACACCATCCCCAGCACATGCGCCGCATCCGAGGGCGTGACCCCGGAAACCTGAACGAGGCCCCGGTCGATCAGCCGTGTCAGCGCCCCGTGATCCATCCGGTTGCGCAGCACCTGGCCCAGGGGCCGCACCGCGCCTGCGATCCGATCGAGCAGCCCGCCTTCGCGTTCCCCCAGACCCGCCGCCGACACACCCGGCACCGCCCGCACGAAGCGCGCATCCATCTCTCCGGGAACGCTGGCGCGCAGCTGCGCCTCGAGCGCGGCGGCCACCACATCCGGCGCTTCCATGGCGATCAGCGATACCGGCACCACCCGGCGCGGGCCCAACCGGACACCGCCCTGCAACCCTTCGGTCTGGACGTGCACCTGGCTGTCGCCGCCCAGGCCCGTCGTCCGCATCGCCACCGCCTCGACCATGGTGCGGAACCCGCCGACGCGCGCGCCATCCGGATCGATCGCCGGCAGACCGCCCTTCAGAACCGCCACATCCGTCGTCGTGCCCCCGATATCGGAGACCAGCGCATCCTGGACCCCGGTCAACCATCGCGCCCCCACGATCGAGGCCGCAGGCCCACTGAGGATCGTCTCGATCGGGCGGGCGCGGGCCTGTTCCGCCGACATCAGCGCACCGTCGCCACGCACCACCATCAGGGGCGCCTCGATCCCCAGCGCGCCCAGCGCATCGCCCGTCCGCGCGATCAGCCGGTCGATCATCCCGATCAGCCGCGCGTTCAGCACCGCGGTCACCGCCCGCTTGGGTCCGTTCAGCCGGGCCGACAATTGATGCGAACAGGTGACCGGCGCGCCGGTGATCTGCGCCACCATCTCGGCCGCGCGCAATTCGTGACCCGGATTGCGCGTGGCGAACTGGGCCGCAACCGCCCAACCGCTGACCTGCGCCTTATGTGTCTCCAGAAAGGCCTGGAGGCCTGCTTCGTCCAGCTTCTCGGCCTCGCCGCCCGCATGATTGTGGCCACCCGCCAGCACGATGCAGGGATCGCCCTTCAAGGCCTCCGCGACGCCATGGCGGGCCAGGTCGGCCGCGCGGAAGCCGATGAAGACCAGACCCACGCGCCCACCCTGGCCTTCGACCAGCGCATTCGTGGCCAGTGTCGTGGACAAAGCCGCCATGGCGATCTGGTTCCCGGAGACGCCCGCCTTGTCCAGCACCGCCGCCACGGCACCACCGACGCCGATCGCCAGGTCCTGGCGCGTCGTCAGCGACTTGGCGCTGGCCAGCACAACCTCATCCCGGATCAGGACGGCATCCGTATAGGTGCCGCCGGTATCCACGCCCAACAAGATCGCCATCGTCGTCCCTCAATCCGCCAGCCGTGCCGCCGCCCAGCGCGCCGCATCGGCCACCACCGGATCGTCATCCCCGGTCAGGGCTTCCGCCACCGCGCGCAGGCCCTGATCGCCCGAATTGCCGATCGCGTAAAGCACGTTCCGCACGAAACGCCCGCGCCCGATCCGCTTGATCGGCGATCCCGAGAACCGCGCCCGAAAAGCGGCATCGTCCAGGCGCGCCAGATCGGCCAGCGCGGGCGCCGCCAGATCGTCCCGCGCGGCATAGCGGATGTCGCTGGCCGCCACCGCGAACTTGTTCCAGGGGCAAACCGCCAGGCAATCGTCACAGCCATAGATCCGGTTGCCCATGAGGGGCCGCAGCGCCGCATCCACCGGACCGTGATGCTCGATCGTCAGGTAGGAAATGCAAAGCCGCGCATCCAGCACGTAAGGCGCCGGAAAGGCCCCTGTCGGACAGGCGTCCAGACAGGCCCGACAGGACCCGCAATGATCCACCTCCGCCACGTCGGGCTCCAGCTCCAGCGTCGTGAAAACAGAGCCTAGAAAGGCCCAGTTGCCCCAGTCCCGGCTGACGAGGTTTGTATGCTTGCCCTGCCAGCCCAGCCCGGCCGCCTGTCCAAGCGCCTTCTCGGGCACGGGCGCGGTATCGACGAAGACCTTCACCTCGCCGCCGCCCTCGTTGATCAGCCAGCGCGCCAGCCGCTTCAGCCGCTTCTTCACGACATCATGGTAATCGCGGTTCTGCGCATAGACCGAGATCACGCCCCTGTCCCGCCAGGCCAGCCGCGCCATCGGATCGGTCCCCGGCGCGTAACTCTCGGCCAGCATCAGGACCGAGCGCGCCTCGGGCCAGAGCGCCGCGGGATCGCCGCGCCACTCCACGCGCCGCTCCATCCAGCCCATGTCCCCGTGATAACCGGCCTCCAGCCAGGCGCGCAGGCGCGGGGCCACCTGCGGCACCGCATCCGGCCGACAGACCCGTGCCGCCACGAACCCTTCCTCAAGGGCCCGAGCGATCAGCCGTTCCTTAAGACCGCCCATGATTCTTTAGGTTCGAAAATACCTCGGGGAAAGCCGAAGTCGGGGGGCCGAGCCCCCCAGCGCGCATCGGATCAGAAATCCAGGTCGGCATAATGCGCAGGCGGCGGAAAGCCCGGAACCTGATCCGCGAGGATGGACCGGAAGGCGGGGCGGCTCTTGATCTTGGCATACCAGTCCTTGACCACCGCGCTCCGGTTCCAGTCCACGTCCGAGATGTAATCGAGCGAAGACAGATGCGCGGCAGCCGCGAAATCCGCCAGCGACATGGCGTCGCCGGCCAGCCAGCGGCGGTGATCCAGCAGCCAGGCCATGTAGTCCAGGTGATACTTGATCGCCTTCGCCCCGGACTTGACGTTCGCGCTGTCGGGATAGCCCGACTTCATCATCTTCTTGTTCACCCGCTCGTAAAGCAGCTTCGACGTCACTTCGTTGTGAAACTTGTCGTCGAACCAGGCGACCAGGCGACGGACCTCGAAGCGGCTGTCGGGATCGCGCGGCAGAAGCGGCGGTTCGGGCCGGGTCTCCTCGATGTATTCGCAGATCGCGGTGCTTTCCGACATCATCTTGCCGTCCAGCTTGATCACCGGAACCTTCGCCGCCGGGTTGCGGCGCAGGAAATCGGGATCCTTTTCCCAGTAGCGCTCCTCGACCAGTTCCACCTCGACCTTCTTCTCGGCCAGGCTCAGCCGGACCTTGCGGCAGAACGGAGAGAGCGGAACGTGAAAGAGCCGGGCCATGACCATCGCTTGACTGAGATCGGGTGCCCCTACTTGCCCTGACGCCCCGGCGTTTTCAATCCTCGAAACACGCGGCACGCCCGTCTGCGCGGATGGTGGCCGCCCCGTCGAGGATGCGCGCCGCCCGCGCGCGCACCCGGTCG